>JAAYDD010000064.1 GCA_012729435.1 Desulfobulbus sp. | reverse complement strand
GAAGTGATGAGTCCGCCGCCGAGGATGAGCTGCGCTTCCGGATAGCGGTCTTTCAAAAAACCGAGCAGCGCAAAGGTCGGTAGGGCCTGGCTGAGGTAGCACAGTGAAATTCCGATGTACGCCGGTCTGACGGTATCCAGAAGAGGCGGTAACCGGGAGTTGAACCAGGGAAAAAAGAGGCTGTTCCGGAAGTTTTCTGCAGTGCTGAGCAGGTCGGCGCTTACCAGGGGATTGTTATGTTCATCCTGACAGTTTGTCAGGCTGAGGGCCATGCCGGGATGAGAACGGGCCGTCAGTTGCAGCGCATGGTTGAGCTCGTGCACAGCCTTTTGATAGCGACCGGGATGGCGATAGGTATCAGAAGTGCGTAATGCGGCGAGATTGACGTCGCGATGACGCAGGGCGCGCTCTGATCGGGTATCCTGGCATGCATCCGCCTGACCGATGAGAAAGAGTAAGGCCTCCAGGTTGGCATCGAGCAGCGTGCAGCCGACATCATGTGCCCGCAGGCAGCCTGCCAGAGCTGCGATTCCGGCCGGCGGTTCACCGGGCTTGGCCACCGGCGGATGAATCAGAAGTATGGACCGCATACAGGCCACAGCTTGCAGAAGGTCGTAAGGTGTGTTGCGGATGTGAAAATCCTTTTTGTACCCGTGGAACCCCTCATACAGATTCCCGCGTTTTGTCAAAGATCACTTCCGGGAACATCTCCTGAGTGTGATTCAGCCGCCAGCCTCCTTCTGCCAGATAGGTGAGATGACCTTCGGCATCAAAGGCCAGATTAAACTGATTTTTCTTTTCAAACTCCGTCATGACCCGTTTGTTGTCACAGCGTACCCAGCGGGCCAGGGTATAGTTGAGCGGTTCATATGTTGCGTCTACCCCGTATTCGTCTTTGAGGCGGGTCATGGTCACCTCAAACTGGAGCACACCCACTGCGCCAAGAATATAGTCATTGCCGACGAGGGGACGAAAAACCTGGACAGCCCCCTCTTCAGCCATCTGGAGCAACCCCTTTTGCAGCTGTTTCATCCGGAGCGGATTTTTCAGTACCACCCTCCGAAAGTGTTCCGGTGCGAAGTTGGGGATGCCGGTAAACTTAAGTTCCTCCCTGTCGGTGAACGTGTCACCGATCTTGATGGTACCGTGATTGTGAATACCTATGATATCACCGGGATATGCTTCATCCACATGCGCGCGCTCCTGGGCCATGAATATGGTGGCGTTGCTTAAGTTCACCTCTTTGCCGAGGCGATGGTGTATGACCTTCATACCCCGTGTGAATTTTCCGGAGCAGATACGGAAGAAGGCAATGCGATCGCGGTGCGCCGGATCCATATTTGCCTGAATTTTGAAGGTAAAACCGCTGAAACTCTCTTCACCGGGATCAACCAGACGAGTGGTGGTGGCACGCGGACCGGGTGCCGGTGAAAGTTCGACAAAGGCATCGAGCAACTCGCGCACGCCGAAGTTGTTGATGGCGCTGCCGAAAAAAACCGGTGTCTGGCTTGCTTTCAGGTAGTCCTCATACTCAAACGGATTCGCAGCACCCTGAAGCAGTTCGATGTCTTCACGCAGTTTATCAGCAGCAAATCCACCAACCAGTGTGTCAAGCATGGGGTCGGCCAGGTCATGAACAACTATGCAGTCTTCCGGCCGTGTGTCCTGACTCGGTGTAAACAGGGTGATCTGCTGCCGAAGCAGGTCGTAAACTCCCTTGAATCCCTTGCCCATACCGATGGGCCAGGACAGCGGTGCACATTCAATCTGTAACTTTTCTTCGATATCAGAGAGAAGATCAAGGGGTTCCAGACCATCGCGGTCGAGTTTATTGATAAAAGTGATGATCGGCGTGTTGCGCATCCGGCAGACTTCCATCAGTTTGGTGGTCTGGGTCTCAACACCCTTGGCAGAGTCAATAACCATGAGAGCTGAATCCACCGCCGTCAGTACCCGATAGGTGTCTTCGGAAAAGTCCTGGTGACCGGGGGTGTCCAGGAGGTTGATCTCATAGTTGTGGTAGTTGAACCGCATAACTGAGGTCGTAACCGAGATGCCGCGTTCACGTTCAACGGCCATCCAGTCGCTGGTGGCATGGGTGGCGGTTTTGCGTGATTTGACAGCGCCGGCCATCTGGATGGCGCCGCCGAAGAGCAGCAGTTTTTCGGTTAAAGTGGTTTTTCCGGCATCAGGATGACTGATAATACCAAAAGTACGACGCTTCGAGACTTCTTTCAGGTGTTTATTACTCACGGTGGACGACTGCACGATGGTTGTTTTGGGGAGGTACGGCAAGATAAAGAGAGCTGGTCGAATACCAGAACGACATTCTGTTCTGCATCTGTTGATGTCAGTCTGCGACTATATATTGATCCCGTCATTTGTCAATTCTTCATCCTGATATTTGATCGTCTGCCCGGGTAAAAATGTGATGCTTATGACTGTTTTCCTTTTTTTGAAACGATGGGATCATCCGCTACGAGCACACTTGAGTCGGCATTGTCATCCAGTTCAACAGACAAAAGAGATATGCGAAAAAGGCGTGTATATCCGTCCGCCCTGCCGGAGCCGACAGGAGAGGAAAGAGATGTGCAGACGGCGTGCCTGCACTGGTCAGAGGGACGGGCGGAGACAGTGCAGTATGAAAAGAGCAGATCTGTTTAGAGGGATTGGAGTGGCTGACGGTATTTTTGTATATTTTCCTGTGGGAGTCTGCTTTTTAAGACCATACCCCGCAGGATATACGGAGGGTTCCGTAAATAATCCGTGTGTCGATCATCAATAAAAAAACAGAAAGATAACACGGTTATTGCGTTGTCTTTCTGTTTTAATTTATTTCAGACACTTTTGAACTGTGTCGGACTTTTCTGTGGTGCCGGAGGTCAGAATCGAACTGACATGGGGTTGCCCCCGCTGGATTTTGAGTCCAGTGCGTCTACCAGTTTCACCACTCCGGCATCTGTGTGGCACTTCTTTTACCGTATCCGGGTTTTTGCTGTCAAGGGGAAAGCAGGAAAACTGCTTGGACCGGTCAACCTTTTCGACACGGTGCGTTCGCGGTCAGTTTGTGCAGGCCTGAGAAAAACATTATATTTGAGCATGAGCATGAGCATGGCACAGTATTTTTAGACGTACCCCCTGTCTTTTGCTGGTGCCTGGATCACTGATACTGTAGCATACCGCCATGAAGCCCGCAGCCAACTCCACCGACGCCCGGACCACCGCTATTGAGGTTCTCTGTCTCTGGGCAACCACCCACGGTTCAGTGGATCTGTTTTTGAACAGCGCCATCGAGCAACTGGCCGATATTGACCGTGGCCTGACCAAAACCATGGTGTACGGGGTGCTGCGTCAGAAAGAGTATCTTGATTATATTGTCCGGGCCCATACCAGACACCCGTTACGTAAGATGAAACCACGCACGCTGATGACGCTTCGGATCGGCGTGTATCAACTCCTCTTTCTCGATCGTATTCCTGAGTCTGCGACAGTGAATGCCACGGTCAACACCCTCAAGACAGCCGGACAGCCGGGCTGGCTGATTGGCTTTGTCAATGGCGTTCTCCGGGCTGTGGCCCGGTCACGGGCAACACTTCCCACTGCTGATCAGATGGCGTCACAGGAACCGCCGCTGCTCAATCATCCGGCCTGGATGGTCGAACGCTGGCAGGCTCAGTTTGGACGAGACACGGCATTGGCTATTTGTCGGGAAAACGGTGTTGAGCCACCATTGACTCTGCGGATAAACAGTCGTCGAACCAGTCGCAGCCGGTTTCTGGAGTTGCTGCACAGGTCGGGTATTACTGCCTGTGCAGGTTTGTACAGTCCGCTGAGTGTGGTCATTTCCAGTTACCCCGGCTCAGTCGCCTCTCTACCCGGTTATACAGAGGGTTTTTTTCAGGTACAGGATGAGGCTGCCCAGTTAGCCTCTTTCCTGGTTAACCCCCTACCGCATCACGCCCGGATTCTTGACGGTTGTGCCGGTCCGGGCGGCAAAACCACGCATCTGGTTGAACTGCTGCCACCGGAAGGGACTGTGGTTGCAGTTGAGCCTGACAGACGCCGGTATCATCTTTTACGGGACAACCTCCGTCGTCTTGGTCACGGTAAGGAGGTGCTGGCCGTGCACACAGACCTGCATGCCTATGCAGCGACCCGGCCGACACTCTTTGATGCTGTTCTTATTGATGCCCCCTGTTCAGGAACAGGGGTCATCCGGCGACATCCCGATATCCGCTGGAACCGGCAAGCGGGAGACCTTGTCATATATCAGCAGAAGCAGCTCCGGCTCCTGGAAGTTGCTGCTCGTCTTGTTAAGCCGACCGGTGCGCTCGTGTATTCCACCTGTTCGCTGGAGCCTGAAGAAAACGAAGAGGTCATCAGTCATTTTCAGGAAAAGTTTCCTGCTTTTCAGGTGGAAAATGTTGCTACGCTGCTGCCGGAGACGACTCGGAGGCTGGTTACAGCCTCCGGTTATTTCCGCTCATCACCGGTAGACGGACTTGACGGATTTTTTGCCGCCCGTCTCATTAATGCGCGCAACTTGTAGTTTTTGTCCACTGTGTTTATATTCGTCTGCCAAATTGCCCCTACACTCATTTTTAAGGAGAATCTGTTCATGACAGGAATTAAATCAACCATGGATCTGGTCATGGAGCGTGCCGCCCGTATGGGTGTAGCCACACCGGAAGAGATGCGATATGAGGAGAGCCTGAAAAAAGGCATGCAGTGTACAGCTGATTACCTGAACAATACCGGGTCTTCTTTGCCTGATATCCTCGAGCAACAGGAAGCATCTCAACAGGAGGCGATCCGCAGGGGCATGCTGGCCTCTCTGCTGCGCAATCTGTTTCTCCCCCGGGATGAGGATGGCACTAAGCGGATGGACCGGGCTGTACGCGGCCTTCTTGAGCTCAATCAGCACTCATCTGATGTTGCTGCCGTCTGTCAGGAGCTCCAGTCCGTTGCCCGTCAGTACGGTCAGCACCGTCAGCAGTTGTATGACCAGCTGAAAGAGCAGATGCGGATGCAGATCGAGCAGTTGCTCATGCGTAAAGGGCTGAGTTCTGACGGTATGCATATCGATCCGACTCTGGAACCGCAGTTCAAGGAACAGTGGAGCCGGTTAGAGACTGATTTGGACCGGCAGTACGGCCAGGCCATGGAACAGTTCAAGGCTCAGCTTAAAGAGTGGACCGGAGCCTGAAGATGAACGTCGATGTTCATTCTCAACGTATTACCCGCCTTCAGGCATCTTTGCGCCGAAAAAAAATTGATGCTCTGCTTGTTTCCCAACCTCACAACCGCCGGTATCTTAGCGGTTATACGGCCCCGGATCACGGCATTCAGGAGACCAGCGGCTTTCTGCTCATCCCCTGTGAAGGACAGCCCTATCTCCTGACTGATTCCCGGTTCACTCTTCAGGCCGAGGAAGAAGCTGTACTGTTTCAGGTGGTCATCTACCGGAAAGGATTACTCCAGCTGCTGGAACGGCTGCAGAAAACCATCGGGTTTCAGATCCTGGCCTTTGAAAGCGACTATTTCCTTTACTCATCTTTTCTCAGGCTGTCAGATCTGTGCGCGAAAAAGGGATGGACGCTGCGGCCGGAGCGTGATCTGATTGAACAGATGCGGATGATAAAAGACGAACATGAACTCCGTCTCTTGCGTCAGTCAACAGCATGCAATGAAAAGGTCTTTCAGTCGGTGTACTCCACCATTGAACCGGGTATGACCGAACGTGAAGTAGCCCTTGCTCTGGATTTGACCATGCGCGAAATGGGTGCGGAAGGACCGAGTTTTGACACCATTGTCGCTTTTGGGACAAATGCCGCAAGGCCTCATGCTGTTCCCACCGATCGTGTACTTCAGCTCAACGATATCGTGTTGATTGATATGGGGCTTGTCTACAAAGGGTACTGCTCAGACATGACCCGCACCTTTGTTGCCGGTGCACCGGATCAGGTCTATCTCGATCGTCATCGGCTGGTTCGCAGGGCAATGCTTGCCGGCATGCAGGCTATCCGGGCCGGAGTCACCGGTGCAGAGGTCGACCGGGCGGCACGCCGGATCCTGGCTGATGCAGGGTATGGTCATGCGTTCGGGCATGGCCTGGGGCACGGTATCGGCATTGCCGTGCATGAGGAGCCCCGGCTCTCACCGCGTTGGCGCAGGAAGTTGAAGGCCGGTATGGTGGTTACGGTTGAACCGGGCCTTTACCTCCCTGAATGGGGCGGTATCCGCCTTGAAAATGTCGTTGTAGTCACTGAAGACGGAGGCGAGATCCTGAACCGGGACACCACCGGGCTTGATCTCTGACTATTGCACTGGACTTTCAGGATCAAAATAAATGGCTATAAAAAATGACCTCGATTTGATGAAAACAAATGGGAACATCTTGGAATTAAAAAATTTTTTTCTAAAGTTCATCATTTTTCTTCAAATAAGTTTAAGACACCACCATCAGGCTTAAACGCTTTTTATAACTGGTGTACAAGACGAGAGATAAAGGAAGAAAATATACAAACACTAAATCGGGCTCTGGCGGCTGCTTCTTTTTTTGAACAAGGTCAGAGCATAGAGAATGCCATTGAGTCGGCCTGGGAAAAATATCCTATACGAATGAGATAAGTACAAATAAACTCAAATCGATTTAATAGACTTGGACAAACTGATATAAAAATTTTACTGGGTTGGCTGACTATTTCTTTCATTTTACATACTTCTGATCGCCAGAAATCATATGTCCGATAAATATTTTGTTCTCGATACCAACGTCCTTCTTCACAACAGCGAAGCTGTCTCCTGTTTTGCCGACAACACGGTGGTCCTGCCGATGACGGTGATTGAAGAGCTGGACAAATTTAAAAAGAACAATGATGAACTGGGTCGCAACGCACGCGGAGTCATTCGTTATCTTGACCGGTTACGTGCTCAGGGCAGCCTCGGTAAAGGGGTTAAAACGACTGATGGCGGTACGGTTTTGATCACCATGGAAAAAGAGGTGGATCACGGTACCTGCATTGACCTGGATATCCCGGATAACCGTATTATTGCCGCCGCATTTCGTCTGCTTCGTGAAGGCAAGCGCGTGATCTTTGTCTCCAAGGATATCAATGCCCGGCTCAAGGCCGATGCTCTGGGAATCGAAGTGCAGGATTTTGAAAGAGAGAAGGCCGATTTTGATCAACTGTACACCGGCTGGCGTGAATTTACAGTCGAGGGCGGGGTCATTGACCGGTTCCACCGTGAAAAAGTCGTGGAATTTGCTGAAGAGTCTTTTGAACCCAATGAGTTTATTCTCCTGCGCAACAGCGCCAACCCCCGTCAGACGAAGATCGGTCGGGCAACAGGTGCCAGGCGGTTGCAGGCTCTCAATCCGAGCTATGAGAGTGCGTTTAATCTTCGGCCGCGGAGTATGGAGCAGCGGATGGCACTGGAACTGCTTATGGAACCGTCTGTGTCACTGGTGTCATTGACCGGTCAGGCCGGTACCGGGAAAACTCTTCTGGCACTCGCCGCCGGACTCACCAGTTCACTCAGATCAGGCCGCTATGAGAAACTGCTCGTCTCCAGGCCGGTTATTCCTCTTGGTCGCGACATCGGTTACCTGCCCGGGACCAAAGACGACAAGATGCAATTTTGGATGCAGCCGATTTTTGACAATCTTTCCTACCTGATGGGGCTGAACAACGGGGGGAAGCAGGATGCCGCCACTGAATCGAACATCAGACGGCTCATCCGGGAAGATCGCATAGAACTTGAAGCTCTGACGTACATCCGCGGTCGTTCGATCTCGCGCCAGTACGTCATCATTGACGAGGCGCAAAACCTGACACCGCACGAAGTGAAGACCATTGTCAGTCGTGCCGGTGAGGGGACAAAAATGGTTTTGACCGGGGATCCTGAACAGATCGACAACCCGTATCTCGATGCAAGCAGTAATGGTCTGAGTTACACCGTGGAGCGACTTAAAAATCAGGAGGTCTGCGGTCATATCACTCTCACCCGTTCTGAACGGAGCCGGCTGGCCTCACTGGCAGCTGAATATCTGTAAAAAACTCTGTGTCGCTGCGAACAAAGGGAGACACCATGCGCCAGTATATGATTGATGAGATATCTTTTCTCGAACACGATAACCTCGATAGCTTTCTGAAGCGGACACTTCAGCCAGGCGGCCTGGAAGGCGTTTTTTTTCTGCCTGTACCACCGGATCTTTTAGGACCGGCCCAGCTCGGTCATGAGAAATGCGGTCCGTTTTATTGCGTTGTGGTTCTTGAGCAGACGTCGATTCGCTTTGAACTGCTGATCCGGAGCGCGAGTAACATGCACTGCTCCTGCATTGCGCAAGCGACTTCCGCCCAGCGGCAGTTTATCCTTGATTTTGCTGATCGCATGCTGACAGAGGAGATGATTCAGGCATGAGTACATCAGAGATTCCACTTGAAGAACGCATCATCTTTGCCCTGGATCTGGCCGATCCTGCCGAGGCATTGATGCTGGTGGACAGGCTTGCCGGTCACATTCGTTTTTTTAAGGTGGGGCTGCAACTGTTTTTTGCAGGCGGTTGGCCGGTGGTGGAATATATCGTTGCCAGAGGCTGCAAGGTCATGCTTGATCTCAAGCTCTACGACATTCCGACCACGGTGCGTCTGGCTGTCCGGCAGTTCGCTGACCGGGGTATCACCTTTACAACTGTACACGGTTACGAACCGGTGGTTGCAGCTGCACTCGCTGCGGACACCGGGATCCGGATACTGGCAGTCACTGTTCTCACCAGCTTTGGCAACGAACAGCTCCGGGAACTCAACTATACAGGCACAGTGGATGATCTTGTTGTAGAGCGGACCGATGCGGTATTGCGACAGGGCTGTCATGGCATCGTCTGTTCGGCACGTGAAGCCGGTCTGCTGAGAGACCGGTTCGGAAGAGATTTCACCATGGTCACGCCGGGTATTCGCCCGGTTGGCAGTGATCCCGGGGATCAGCAGCGGATAGCCACCCCCGGACAGGCCATCATGAGCGGTGCCGATTACCTGGTGATCGGACGGCCGATCCGCGATGCCGACAAGCCTGAGCAGTATATCGCCGCCCTGCAGGAAGAAATTTCCAGCGCGTTATCCAATACACCACAATGACAGACGAGGTTTCTTTATGCTGATCGATCTTTTACGTGTCCGCAGGAGCATTCGCCGATTCACTGATCAACCGGTTGAACCTGAAAAGATAGACCTCCTTGTGGAGGCCGCACTTCGTGCTCCTTCGTCCAAGGGGAACAATCCGTGGGAGTTTATTGTCATCACCGATCAGACCATGCTGAAAGAGCTGGCCGCGGCCAAAGCCCACAGTGCCGCTTTTTTACAGGGAGCTCCCTTGGCAATCGTGGTCTGTGCTGACAGAACCAAGAGTGATGTGTGGGTTGAGGACGCAGCCATTGCCACCACTCTGATCCATCTGCAGGCAACGGATCTGGGGCTGGGCAGTTGCTGGGTTCAGATTCGTCTGCGACATCGTGAAGACGGCACCGATTCACAGCTCTATCTGGCTGACTTGCTCGGTTTGCCGCCCGATATGATGGTTCTGGCCATCGTTGGCATCGGTTATCCGGCGAGTAGCAAAAAGGGACATCCCTACGCATCCCTCGGTTTGAATCAGGTCAGCTACGAACGTTTCGGTCAGCACAGATGACGCTTGAACAGTGATCGGGGATGAAACGTGCCTGCCGATGATAATACGACTCCCTGAACCGGAGTACAGCGGGTTCTTGTGTCTGAACTGAGCATGACCCGGGAGAGTGTTTCGTTCACCCTGTCAACAGTACCTGCTGACGGCCGGCCTTAGCGGATACAGGTTCAGTGGAATTGATGAAATACCTTTTTCAAACAGCAAATAAAACAACAACCTCGTATCATATTGAACAGTGTAAGAACCTGCAGACAGCAACCGGAAAATTATGTGCAGGTTTTAACCCCGGCCACGCAACGTTGGTCAAGTACTCCTCGCCCTTTTCTGGTTATCCGCCTGCGCAACACCGCGTCAGCTCCTGGAACGGACGGCTGATGCGGGAAAATGAGTGGAACGTCTGTTATTTGTTGTTCATGCCTTGATTTTATTTTCTTCCTTGTGCGATAATGATCTGAAGTCTGGATCTCCTGCCGCAGGAATCCTGCCCCGGTAGTCAGAGTAAAGGGACCGGTTAAACGGCGGAAGATTTTCCGGCTCCTATCCGCACGTCCTAAAAGTTCGACCGGGTCGGCAGAAAAACGACCTCCACTTGTCAGATACACCTTTTCAGCAGGTCATCCGGGAAGTGGAGCTGATGACCTGGCGGCCGGAGACCGGAACAGGATGTACTGGTATGTTGCATGGTGAGTGATATCATGACTTCTGTGAAAAGCGGGTCTGTGTTTTCCAGGTCAGAAGCTTTGCCGTGTCGGAGCCGGTTGTATAGCACATGTACAACAGTCTCGAGAAAAATCGACTTTACGAAGAGTCATCGAGCAGTATCATCCTTCATCGCTCGAAGGTCGCCGTCAGGTTTATTTTATTAAGGTGGAATTATGCGTTGCCCTAAATGTGGTTTTATTTCGTTTGATCATCTGGAAGTATGTAAGAGCTGTCAAAAATCTCTGACAGATCTCCAGGAGGTAATAAACGGAACGGTCTATGATGCTGCTCCGCCGCAGTTTTTAACTTTTACTGCGGGAGGAATCGAGCAAACGACTTTTGACGACGGCTTCAACGAGGAGATGGGAGAGGCTGCATTCGCGGCTGATGATGAGCGAATGGAGTTTGAAGAGGAAGGAGAGGCGGCTTTTTCTCTTGGTGATGCATCCTCATTCGAAGAATCGAGAAAAGAGATCGAGTTTCCCGATGGTATTGACAGTGTCCTCCTGGATTTGAATGATGAACCGGAAGAAGAGCTTACTCTTCATGTTGAGGAGCCGGAACAGGATGAGACATCTTTACCTTCCGTTGAATTCGGTGATCTGGATATTTCCGACCTGGCACCATCTGCCAAGGAAACCTCTGAAGTCATTCATTTTGAAGAATCAGCGGTAACGGACAACGTGGAATCGGTGACAATTCAGCCGGCTGAATCTCCTGCCGCCTCTGAAGCGGCTTACGAGAAAGTTGAGCTGGAAGATCTTAACATCAGTGGGCTTGATCTTGATATTCCGGCCAAGCCGGTCAGTGACAGTGCTGCAGGTAAACGATGGCATCCGTCTGTTAAAACCGGAACCGCTCTGGACAAATTTGACATCAATCTGGGCGAGCTGTTCAGCAGCGACAGAAACTGACAGCGGGTTAAGAGACCGGGCCAATACAGCCTGAAGCTCCAGATCTGTTCAGGATTATTTTGTTGATAAATTCAACCGGGTCATAGTAATCTTATTGTGTGAACAATAATTTTTTTGACATGGCCTGCGATCAGATACCTGTCTAGTATTTCATTACATCCTTTATCTTCCTGGTGTACAGGGAGTTCACGGTGCACATTTCTAAGTTTGCCATTCCTGAGATTATTTTCGGTCGAGGCAGCCTCAACTATGCAGGTCAGTGTGCCCGGAGCCTGGGGGCAAAAAAAGCATTTGTTGTAAGTGATGAGGGGATTGAAAAGGCCGGCTGGCTGCAGCATCTTTTGGATGTTTTGGACAGCGAAGGAATCAAGTGGATCTATTATTCCGGCGTTGTGTCCAACCCCCGTGACTATCAGGTCGAGCAGGGTGCTGAATTTTATCTGAAAAACGATGCGGATGTCATCATCGCCATCGGGGGCGGCAGCGTCCTGGATACGGCCAAAGGTGTGGCCATCATAGCCGGTAACGGTGGAAAAATCAGGGACTATGAGGGAGCAAACCGTGTGCCGCGTCCTCTCCCGCCGATGATGCTGATCACCACCACCGCCGGTAACGGCTCGGATATCAGTCAGTTTTGCATCATCACCGACATGGAACGCAAGGTGAAGATGTCCATCATCACCCGAACACTTGTGCCGAATATCTCCATTGTCGATCCGCTGATTTTACAGACCAAGACAGAATCTCTCATTGTTCAGTCAGCGGTGGATGCCCTTGCCCATGCAGTTGAGGCCTATATGTCACGAATCGCCTCTCCGCTTACGGAGATGCATTCTCTGAAGGCCATTGATCTGATCC
This sequence comes from Desulfobulbus sp., assembly GCA_012729435.1. Taxonomy (GTDB): domain Bacteria; phylum Desulfobacterota; class Desulfobulbia; order Desulfobulbales; family Desulfobulbaceae; genus Desulfobulbus. Next base: position 31,167 of record JAAYDD010000064.1, on the reverse strand, counting down.
TCAATAATCTGCAGGCCGCGGTAAAGTTGCGTTCGCTGGATGCACTGGAACAACTGAGCATTGCCTCGGTTTCAGCGTCCATGGCCTTCAGCAATGCCGGCCTTGGTGCAGAGCACGCGCTGGCCCATTCTCTCGGCGGGCATTTTGATATGCGACACGGCGTGATTCACCCGATTCTCCTGCCTTCTGTTATGCGGTTCAACCTGCGGTTTAACACGCGGAAGATGGCCGAGATAGGAAAAGTCATCTTAAAAGGACAGGCTGCAACTGATCTGGAAACAGCCCAAAAGGGGATCGACAGACTTGAAGAATTTTTTACCTCTTTTAATGTACCGCTTCGTCTGCAGCAAATGATTCCTCAGCAGAATAAATCGACTCTCACCTCTCTTTGCCGGCTGGCTGTACAGGATGCCTGCAATCTGACCAATCCGAAACCGGCCACCCAGAATGAATTTATGCAGATCCTCGACGAGGTGTGGTGATGCGGCACATAACCACGCTGGCAGATCTCATTGGTATTGAACATTGCAAGGTCGGCTTTTATCAGGAAGTGCAGGCCAAAATCGAGCTGCTGAAAAATTCAAATCGGGAGCTGGAGGAAAAGCGAAAGGAAAATCAAGCGCTTCTCGACGGAATCACAGATCTTATGGCTGTGCTGTCAGACCGCTTGATCATTCAACGGGTGAATCACGTTTTCCTGGAGTGGTTTCCCTATGAACATCCCATTGGCCGACACTGTTTCGATATTTTCCGGGGACAGCAGGAACCGTGTGAGCATTGCCCTGTCTTACAGGCGCTTGATCGAGGTGAAGTGGTCAAGGATCTGTGTATTATCAAGATAAAGGGTGAGTTCAAACACTATGAGATAGTTGCCTCTCCTTTGAAAATCGGTCGATTCGACGAACGACAGGTTCTTTTGTTTAAACGGGATGTGACCCTGGAGAAAAAGTTCCAGGCGCAATTTTATCAGGCGGAAAAAATGGCGACGGTCGGGGTGCTGGCTGCAGGAGTCGCACATGAAATCAACAACCCACTGACGGCCATACACGGTTTTGCCCAGGGCCTCAAAAAGAGGCTGGATCGGCTCGAACAAAAAATAGAACCGGCCGTTTATGAGGATTTCCGTGAATATACCGATACGATCATACAAGAATGTATGCGTTGTCGGGACATTGTGCAGACACTGCTCACCTTTAGCCGTCCGGTCAGTTCGAGTAAGGCCCCTCTTGACCTGAACCAGTGTGTGATCGACACGCTTTTTATTCTTAAACCATGGTTGAAGGAGCGGTCGCGGATAACGGTGAACACCGAGTTGAGCAACCAGGCCATACTTATAGAGGGTGATGAGTCACAATTGAAACAGGTTGTCATAAACCTGTTGACCAATGCCTTTGACGCCATAGACGACAGGGGAACTGTTCGGATAATTACCCGCTCCAGTGATGCAGGCAGCGAACTTGTCGTTGAGGACAGCGGTTGCGGTATTCCTGAGGAGTTGAAAGAGAAACTTTTTGAGCCCTTTTTTACAACGAAAGCCGTCGGCAAAGGTATCGGCATAGGGCTGTCCACCTGCTACACCATCGTTAAGCAGCATGGAGGAAGAATCTTTGTTACCAGTGTGGAAGGGGTGGGATCGAAGTTTACCATTACCTTCCCGGCAGGAGTGGCTGAATGATGCAGCAGACCTATTCCGTGCTGGTTATTGATGATGAGGAGTCCATCCGGCGCCTGTTGCAGAAAGAGCTGTCAACAGAGAGACGGGAGGTCAAGACCGCCGCCGATGCAGCCTCAGCCCTGGCGATGATGCGAAACCACCGGTTTGACGTTATCCTTATGGATCTGCGTCTGCCGGATACTTCAGATCTGGACTTACTCATTCAAACCCGTGAATTGGTTCCGCATACCGAGGTCATCATGGTGACGGGTCATGGTGATATTGACATCGCCGTAGAGGCCATGAAACTTGGCGCCTATGATTTTATCAGAAAACCCTTTCATCTGGACCGGCTTGATCTGCTGATTGAAAGAGCTCATCATAGGGTACGGTTGGCTCGTGAAAACGACCTGTTGAGGCACAATGCGGACAGTAGTATCAAATCAGTCCGATTTATCGGTAATTCGCAGGCTATCAGTGAAATTCAGTTTCTCATCAAGAAGGTCGCTCCGGCAAAAATACCCGTGCTGATCACCGGAGAATCCGGCGTCGGGAAAGATGTTGCTGCACGTGCCATTCACCAGGGGTCTCCCCTGGCGGTGAGCCCGATGGTGGTAAAGAACTGTGCCTCTTTACAAAAAGAACTGGCGCGCAGCGAGTTGTTCGGGCATGTCAAAGGGGCTTTTACCGGGGCGGATACATCCCAGGAGGGACTGTTGTCCTTTGCCCACGGCAGCACGCTCTTTCTTGACGAAATCGGTGAGCTGCCTCTTGCAGTGCAGGCGTCTCTGCTCAGAGTGCTGGAAACCGGTACCTATCGCCGAGTCGGCGAAAAAGAGGAACGGACCGTTGATATCCGATTCATCTTTGCGACCAACCGCCACCTGCAGGAGGAGGTGGAGATGGGGCGGTTCAATGAAGCGCTGTTTCATCGGATCAATGCCTTTAATATCCACATCCCGTCTCTCAGACAGCGTAAGGAGGATATTCCGCTTCTCGTTGACTATTTTCTGACGACTCTCGGGACAGAGAAGGTCCGTTATCGGGTGGTTGACAGTGCCATGGACTGTATTCTTCACTACAACTGGCCTGGAAATATCCGGGAACTGCGGAATGTGATCGAGCGCTCCATAATTCTCGCGGAAAACGGGATAATTACAGAACGCTGCCTTCCGCACGAATTAATTGAATCAGCCGAAGGTGAAGGAAGTGCCCTTTCCCTGGAATCCATTGAAAGACAGCATATCCTCAAATTACTGAACGCCCATGGCGGCAACCGTCAAAAAACTGCGGAAGTTTTGGGGATCAGTCGTAAAACCCTTTATCGAAAACTGCAGCAATACTCCATCCAGTAGGGGAGCACTCCACCAACGTTACCCGCCAGACATTCAGAGGGCATTGTTTTTGTGTCAATATGACCCATTTGCAGATTGTCCCGTGTCATGTTGTCCCAGCCTGCATAACTCCCCTTATTGATGTAACTTTTTCTCTCTTCTTGAGCTTTTTGTGTCCATTGTCTGCAGCGACTGGGATGGTTTGTCTGCAGATCAGTCTCTCCTCTTCGCACTAACCTGTGGAAATGAATAGGATTCTTTTCGGGCATGAGAATTGCTTGCAAGTGTAGCATAGTGCATGCATGCAGAAAATTAGAACGTAACCATTTTTTTTGAAGGGGGATATCATGGCAGTACGAGAGCAGGTGTACGGATACTTCATTCCTAGCGTAACATTGATCGGTATTGGCGCTGCAAAACAGATTCCTGAAAAAATCAGAGCACTTGGCGGTACCAAACCTTTGATCGTTACGGACAAGGGGATCACCGGCGCCGGGATAACGAAACAGATCACAGATCTGCTTGATGAAGCGAAGATGGATTACGTGGTTTTTGACGAGACCATCCCGAACCCGACTGACAAAAACGTGCACGACGGTGTTGACGTATACAAAAAGAACAACTGCGACAGTCTGATCACCCTGGGCGGCGGTTCTTCACATGACTGCGGTAAAGGTATTGGACTGGTCATTGCAAATGGCGGCAAAATCCATGATTTTGAGGGTGTTGATAAGTCAAGTAAACCCATGCCCCCATACGTAGCGGTTAACACCACAGCAGGTACCGCATCCGAGATGACCCGTTTCTGCATCATCACCGATCTTGCCCGCAAGGTGAAGATGGCCATTGTGGACTGGCGTGTCACGCCGGGCGTTGCTGTTGACGATCCGCTGCTGATGGTAGGAATGCCGCCTGCACTTACCGCAGCGACGGGTATGGATGCCTTGACCCACGCCGTTGAAGCCTATGTGTCCACCATTGCAACCCCCATGACCGACTCTGCTGCGGAAAAAGCCATTGAGCTGATCGCCAAGTATCTGCGACCGGCAGTGGCGAATGGGCAGGATCTTGAGGCCCGGGAAGGGATGTGTTTTGCGCAGTATCTTGCAGGTATGGCTTTCAACAACGCGAGCCTTGGTCACGTGCATGCCATGGCGCACCAGTTGGGAGGTTTTTATGACCTGCCGCACGGTGAGTGTAACGCCATTCTTCTGCCGCACGTTGAGCGTTTCAACCTGATAGCCAAGATGGATCGTTTCATCAAGATCGCAGAGCTCATGGGCGAGAATACCGCAGGTCTTGCGCCTCGAGACGCCGCTGAACTCGCACTCGTTGCCATTAAAAAGCTGTCAGCTGACATCGGTATTCCGGCCGGTCTGATTGAACTCGGTAAGCGGTACGGTAAAGAGGTAAAGGCATCCGATATTGATACCATGGTTGCCAATGCCCAGAAGGATGCCTGCGGACTGACCAACCCGCGCTGTCCGAAGGATGAGGATGTAAAAGCTATCTACACCGCGGCTCTTTAAGAGGATCTTCCGTCGCATTCTCTTTTCAAGAGCGTAGGCTGTGGACATCCTCCTGACCGTGTCGCAGGCACGATGAGGAGCTGAACAGAGATCCGGAAGGGTGGAACGGGGCGGAATGTTTTCCGCCCCGTGGTTATTTTACACGGTGGAGAAACGATTGTGCGGAGCCAGGTGCCCGACTGCTGTCAGGACAGTTGGTTTTTTTACCGAGGTAGGTTATAAAATATAGTTATTATTTTCATTGTACGAGAGAGTCATCGAGACCACTTGCGCCGAGGAGGAGCGTATGATTAAACGGAAATTGCTTGTTAACGGTATCGAACGGACGGTGTTTGCAGAAGAGTCTGATCTGTTGTCAGATGTGATCAGAAAGAGTCTGCACCTTACCGGAACAAAAGTCGGCTGTGGTCAGGGACAGTGCGGTGCCTGTAACGTCATCATGGACGGCAAACTGATCCGGTCCTGTGTCACCAGGATGAGCCGTGTTCCGGAGGGAGCGGCGATCACCACCATAGAGGGTGTTGGTACTCCTTCGGATCTGCATGCCCTGCAACTTGCGTGGATGGTGCACGGTGGCGCTCAGTGCGGCTTTTGCACACCTGGCTTCATTGTTTCCGGCAAGGCTCTGCTGGATCAGAACAGTGATCCATCCAGAGAAGACATCCGCGACTGGTTTCAAAGATATCGCAATGCCTGCCGCTGCACCGGCTACAAGCAGCTGGTCGATTCAGTACGGGACGCTGCCAAAGTGCTGCAAGGCAAGATGACCATGCAGGAACTGGCATACAAACTGCCGGCTGATGGTAAGGTTTTCGGCGGAACCATGCCCAGACCGAGTGCAGTAGCCAAGGTCACCGGAACCTGGGATTTTGGTGCTGACGCCGCTCTCCGCCTGCCGGAGGGGACGCTGCAGCTCGCCCTTGTTCAGGCAGAGGTCTCTCATGCCAATATCCTTTCAGTGGATACGAGTGAAGCTGAGAAGATGCCCGGAGTTTTCAAGGTGGTGACGGCAAAGGATATCAAGGGGAAAAACCGGATTACCGGGCTCATCACCTTCCCGACCAATAAGGGCGACGGATGGGACCGTCCTATTCTTTGCGATACCAAGGTGTTTCAGTATGGTGATGCCATTGCCATAGTCTGTGCCGATACCGAGAAGAATGCCAAGGCTGCAGCCAAGAAGGTAAAGGTGGAACTCGAAGAACTGCCGGCCTACATGAGTGCTCCTGCAGCCATGGAGCCCGATGCCATAGAGATCCATCCCGGTACTCCCAATGTGTACTTTATACAGAAGATCGTCAAAGGTGAGGAAACCAAGCCTATTTTTGACAAGGCAGACGTGGTTGCTGAAGGCGATTATTATGTGGGACGTCAGCCCCATATGCCCATTGAACCGGATGTCGGTTTTGCCTATCACAACGACGAGGGAAAACTCGTTATTCACTCCAAATCCATCGGTCTGCACCTGCACCTCTATATGATCGCGCCCGGCCTTGGAGTTGAACCGGAGAATCTTATCCTGGTTCAGAACAACACCGGCGGTACCTTCGGTTACAAATTCAGTCCCACCATGGAAGCCCTGGTAGGTGCCGCAGCCATGGCCACCGGACGACCGGTCTATCTGTGCTATAACTACTTCCAGCAGCAGACCTACACCGGCAAGCGTTCGCCGTTCTTTATGAACGTTCGTATGGCCGCAAGCAAGGACGGCACGCTTTTGGGCATGGAGACGGACTGGACTGTGGATCATGGGCCGTATTCCGAGTTTGGTGATCTGCTCACCCTGCGCGGAGCTCAGTTTATCGGTGCCGGATATGATATAAAAAATATCCGTGGTGAGGGGCGAACGGTGTGCACAAACCACGCCTGGGGATCTGCCTTCCGCGGTTATGGTGCACCGCAGTCGGAGTTCGCCTCTGAGGTCCTGATGGATGAGCTGGCCGAAAAGCTGAATATGGATCCTTTGGAGTTGCGGTACAAGAACTGCTATCGTAAAGGCGCAACAACTCCGACAGGGCAGGATCCGGAAGTCTACTCCCTGCCGGAGATGCTCGATAAACTGCGCCCCAAATACGAGGAGGCCAAGAAGCGAACCGCCGCCCAGTCGACTGCAGAGGTAAAGCACGGTGTCGGTATCTCCCTTGGCGTGTATGGCGCGGGACTTGACGGCCCTGATACCTCTGAGGCCTACGCAGAGTTGAACGCCGACGGAACCATCACTATCTTCAACACCTGGGAAGATCATGGACAGGGTGCTGATATGGGAACCCTGGCCACGGCCCATGAAGCCCTGCGGCCACTGGGCATCGGACCGGAAAAGATCAGGCTTGTGATGAACGATACCGAAGTCTGTCCTAACTCAGGGCCGGCCGGCGGAAGCCGAAGCCAGGTCATGACCGGACAGGCGACGAGGGTCGCCTGTGAGGAGTTGCTCGGCGCTATGAAGAAGGCGGACGGCACTTTCCGCAGCTACGACGAGATGGTAGCCGAAAACATCCCGACCAAAGTTGTCGGCAAGTGGACATCTCCTGGTACCAACTGTGATGAGAACGGCCAGGGAAATCCCTTCAGCTGCTATATGTACGGTCTGTTCATGGCTGAAGTTGCTGTAGAGGTGGCCACTGGCAAGACCACTGTGGAGAGGATGACCTGTGTTGCCGATGCCGGTACAATCGCCAACAAGCTGGTGGTGGACGGTCAGATCTATGGAGGCCTGGCCCAGGGAATCGGTCTTGCTCTGACCGAGGATTTCGAGGATATCAAGAAACACTCGACGCTGGCCGGAGCCGGCTTTCCTTACATCAAGCAGATTCCCGATGACATGGAGATCATCTACGTGGAGACACCGCGACCGGATGGTCCATTTGGTGCATCGGGTACCGGCGAGTTGCCGCTGACCTGTCCGCATGCTGCGGTTATTAACGCTATTTACAACGCCTGCGGAGCCCGTATCCGACACCTTCCCGCTCTTCCGGAGAAGGTACTGGCTGCTATGCCGAAATAGGTGGTCCCGCATTAACATCCTGTCGGGGCGGCGAATCCTGCCGCCCCGATACCCGCACATCTTTTTGCCGGTCTCATAGTTTCTTCAGAAGAGAGGAGTGGGCTTCGGTGTCCTGACGGTGATAAGCCTGATTCCAAAATTCTGGAGATAAAAGGGGACAGGTTTTTATCAAAAGGCCTTTTCACCATGGATCAATCGCAACTCAGAGCTCTTGAGGCTCTTTGTATTCAGGAAGAGATGCCGTTCTGCACCGCGGCCTGCCCTATCCACGTCGATGCCCGCGGATTGATGGCATGTCTGGCCAAGGATGAACTGCGCGAGGCCAGGAAAATTCTCGATCGGACCATGCCTTTTCCGGAGATCCTCGGGCGAATCTGCGACCAGCCCTGCCGTCCTTTCTGCAAACGTGCCGAAATCGGTGATCCGCTCGCCATCGGTCCGCTGGAACGATATTGTGTCAGCGTTACAGGTACCGTACTCAAGCCGCCTAAGCTCCCGATCAAGGGCGGTGCCGTGGCAGTACTGGGAGCCGGATTTTCCGGTATGACGGCAGCGCTTGATCTGAGCCGCAAGGGCCGGCCGGCCACTTTGATCACTGCGCGCGCCCGTCTTGGCGGTTCACTGCCGGACCGGGCTGGTGCGCTTCTTCCTCCCGAGGTCTTTGATCAGGCGGAGGCCACCCTCAAGGGGTACGGTGCGGACATCGTCAAGGGCGCATCCCTGGACAGGGAGACAGTCGACTCTTTTCTCGAAAAATACGATGTCATCTATTTCGATTGGGATGATTTCGATAGAGATCTTCTGCCGTTTTCCTCCGGTACCACTGATCCGGTTACACTTGCTCTGGAACAAAAAGGCTGTTTCGGCGGCGGCGGTGTTGAGGGAGATAAACCCTTCTCAGTCATGCATCAGGCGGAAAACGGACGCAGGGCTGCCCTTTCGATGGAGCGTTACCTCCAGGGGGTGTCGTTAACGGCACAGCGTGAAAAAGAAGGGGCCTGTCCGACCCGGATGTATACAGTCACGGAGGGCATTCCTCGTGCCTCTGAAATCACGGCGGCAAGCCCCATCGATGGTTATACGGCTGAGGAGGCCAGGGCGGAGGCGGCTCGCTGCATCTACTGCGAGTGTCTGGAATGTGTGAAAAAATGTGCCTATCTTCAGGAGTTTCAAGAGTATCCTAAAACTCTGGTGCGCAAGATCTACAATAATCAGGCGATTGTTCAGGGCACCCGCAGTGCCAACCGGATGATCAATTCATGCAGTCTGTGCTGGCAATGTACTGTTATCTGCCCTAATGATTTTCCGGTTGCAGAAGTCTGTCATGCCACCCGTCAGGAGATGGTGGCCACCGGGCATATGCCGCCCTCGGCTCATGCCTTTGCTCTGGGCGAGATGGAGTATACCCTTGGTGAGGACTGTGCGTTGATCCGTCATCAGCCGGGTACCACCGCAAGCAGGTATCTTTTTTTTCCAGGCTGCCAGTTGGCCGGAACCTACCCGGATACAGTCGAACGATCCTATACCTATTTAACACAGCACCTTGAAGGAGGGATCGGACTCTTTCTCAGCTGTTGCGGCGCACCTGCAGACTGGGCCGGGCAATCGGAGCTTTTTTCAGATGTCCTATCAGATCTTAAAACCCTGGTCGGACAGATGGGCAAACCTACCCTGATTGTCGCCTGTTCCTCCTGTTTGGCGATCTTCGGCAAGCATGCCCCTGATCTTGAGGTAATGTCTCTCTGGCAGGTGCTTGATGCCCTCCCTCTGCCGGAGATACGCTTTGATATTCCGAAAACACCGCTGACAATACATGATCCCTGTACTGCACGGTATCAGGAAGGGGTACGGGCAAGCGTGCGGAGCATATGTGCCAAGATCGGATTGCCTGTCACTGAAACAACAATCGGTGCCGAATTGGCGGACTGTTGCGGATATGGTGGACTGATGCAGTTCGCCAACCGACCGCTTGGCGGCAAAGCGGCCGATCTGAAGGCAGGCCGGAGCACAACAGATGAAGGACTTGCCTATTGCGCCATGTGCCGGGAAAACATGGTCGGCAGTAAGACGCATATGGCCCATCTTCTGGATTGTCTGTTTGCAGATCCAAAGAAGGATCCTCTCACCCGCGCAAGAGTAGGACTGTCCGGTCGGCATGAGCAGCGTGCCCGGCTGAAAGCCCGTCTTCAGAGCACTTTATGGCAGGATCCGGCCGAATCATCGGCTCCTCATCGGGCAATCCGTCTGGAAATGGATGATGAGATTCGGGTTCTGCTCGAAGAACGGCTTATTCTGGTGGAGGACATGCAAAAGGTTATCCATCAAGCCGAGACAACGGGGCGGTATCTGCACAACCCGGCCAACGGACGGCGATTGGCTTCGTTCAAGCCGGCTGTTGTCACCTATTGGGCCGAATATGAGCCTGCTGACGACGGATTCATCCTTCACAGCGGATACAGCCATCGCATGCAGTTACCGGAGGCCGACTCATGAGTACATTTTCCTTTGCCGAGGCGACCGAGTGGCGTTGTGCCGCCTGCGATCAACCGTTGCAGCCGGCCAAAGTCAGGGTCACCTATCTGAATTCAGTGTTCAACGTAGAGCTGATGGTCTGCCCGGCCTGTGATTTCATCCTCGTGCCGGAAAACCTTGCCACGGGTAAAATGCTGGAGGTTGAACAGCTTCTGGAAGACAAGTGAACCATGACCGCACCCGGTGGTTATGAAGAGAGGATGGTGCAGCCCCTTTATGAACGGGAAGAGCTTGCGACGGTAACCGGTGGTCCATTGCGCCCTGGCGGGCTTGAGCTGACCCGAAAACTGCTCGACCACAGTGGTCTGCTTCCTGGTGACCCTGTCCTCGATCTGGGGTGCGGATCCGGGTTTTCCCTGGAGCTGATGACCCGGGCCTATAATTTTGTCACGATCGGCATGGATCCATCTTCACTTTTGCTTGATCAGGCCGCCCGGAGAGTGCCGGAGGCAAATCTTCTCCGGGCGACGGCAAACGCCCTGCCGTGCATCGACGGTTTTTTTGCCGCTCTGGTCTGTGAATGTGTGCTTTCACTCACCGGAGATATCCGCCAAACCGTGCGTGAAATGCATCGGGTGCTTCGAACCGGCGGTATGGTTCTGCTGAGTGACGTTTATTCGTTTGGAAAAGAGTCGACCGCAACTTTCGTCCGGACCGGGAGCTGTGTCGACGATACGGCGGATCTGGCAGCGGTGACGCAGACTCTTGATGCATCGGGGTTTGAGATGCTCCATTTCTGGGAATGCACCGATGCACTGAAGCAGCTGGCCGGTCAGATTATTTTTGATTACGGCAGTCTTGCCGGATTTTGGAATGTGGTTCTGGGGCTGTCACCCGGGCAATGTGCTTTCGGGTGCCGGCAGACAGGGAAAAAGCTCGGGTATTATGCCCTTATTGCCCGGAAGAGGTGAGCAGGTATGGAAGATGATTTGCGCATCATGCAACTGGCGGCGGAAGGTCTGTGCTGCAGTCAGATCATGATCCGGCTGGCTCTGGATGACATGGGAGAGGAAAATATTCCCCTCGTGCGCTCCATGGCGGGCCTGTGCGAAGGAGCCGGTGAGGGCGGCCTGTGCGGTGTGGCAAGCGGTGCGGTCTGTGTCCTGGCGCTCTACGCCGCAAAGGGAAGCGCAACGGAAGAGATGCTCCCCTGTTATCCGGTTCTTGTCTCTCAGTTTATGGAGTGGTTCAAGGGAACATCGACGACCTGGGGCGGTATACGTTGTGAGGATATTGTCGCTCACAACGGTGGTATTCAGCCTCAGGTGTGCGGTAACATCATGCTCCGTGCGAGAGAAACGCTCATTCAACTCCTTGTTGAAAACAACATCGATCCCAGTCTGCCCAAAGAACAGGCAGAAGGTTCTTTTTAAGCCCCCATGGATCTTCATGGTCGTACCGCAAGCCTCTGCCCTGTCTGCTGCAGGCGTATTACGGCACACCGGCAGCAGCAGGACGAGACGGTTTACCTTGTGAAAGAATGTCCGGAACACGGTCTGTTCCGGACTCCGATCTGGCGCGGAGAACCGTCTTTTTCAAGTTGGCAGCGGCCTAAAATCCCGTCGGTTTTGCAAAATCCGCTGACAACCGTCCGTCAGGGCTGTCCCTTTGACTGCGGTCTTTGTTCCGCCCACGGGCAGCATACCTGTACGGCACTGATTGAGGTGACAAACCGCTGCAACCTTGCGTGCCCCGTCTGCTTTGCCGATGCGGGTGCAGATCTTGCTGAGGACCTGTCCCTGGCGCAGATTGAGGCGATGTATGAGACGATTCTTGTTGCCTCAGGCGTTTGTAATATCCAGCTTTCCGGTGGCGAGCCCACGGTGCGTGACGATCTGACCGATATTGTCCGACTGGGTGTACACAAAGGCTTTACCTTTATCCAGCTCAATACCAACGGTCTCAGGCTGGCTGATGACCCAGCTTATGCCGTCTCTTTGAAAGAGGCGGGGCTTGCCTCTGTCTTTCTCCAGTTCGACGGGATCACGGACCGGGCACACCGGAGCCTGCGGGGACGCGATTTGAGAAGTATAAAAGAGCGTGCCATCCGTCACTGTGCTGGCGCCGGTCTTGGCGTCGTCCTGGTGGCCACCCTGGTGCCCGGCGTCAATACGGAGGAGATCTTTGCCATCATCAGGTACGGTGTCTCACATGCTCCGACAGTCCGTGGCGTTCATTTTCAGCCGATCAGCTATTTTGGCCGCTATCCCCGTTCCGGCCCGGCTGACAGTAAACGGATCACCCTGCCTGAGGTGATCCAATGTATTGTGAGTCAGAGCAGCGGGATGGTTGATGCGCGGCATTTTGCTCCACCTGGATGCGAACATGCCCTGTGCTCATTTCACGGCATGTTTCTTGTGGAAGAGAACGGTCGCCTCACATCGATCAGGAGCGGCTCATCCTGCTGTGACGGCAACCGTGTCGGCCTCCTGCCGACGGCCAGAGCAGGCCGTGAACAGAGTGTGCGCACCACGGCCAGGCAGTGGAGCCTGCCGATGGCCTCCATGGCTGAAAAACACGGTGTCGAGGCCGATGCATCCCGGCAGGATGATTTTGATCGTTTCCTTGCCCGTGCCCGCACCCATACCTTTTCCATCTCCGCCATGGCGTTCCAGGATGTGTGGAACCTTGATCTCGAACGTCTTCGGGGGTGCTGCATCCATGTGGCGACACCGGACGGCAGGCTCATTCCCTTTTGTGCCTACAACCTGACCTCGGCCTCCGGCCGATCGTTGTATCCGCGGAGGATTGAAACATGCGGATAACAACCCTGGAGGAGCTTCTCCTGCTTGACATCGCCGGTTCAGGCGAACCTTTATCCCGTGCTGCCATAGAGTCCTATCAGGCGGCGGCTCTCAATCGTCTGGTGGAGTACTGCCGATCCCGTTCTCCCTTTTACCGCTCAAAACTGGCGGACACCGGCAGTCAGAGAGACATCGGTCTTGATATCCTGGCGACCCTGCCGCTTACCAGCGAGGCTGAGTTGCGGGAACAGGGGCGGCATATGCTGTGTGTGCGGCAGGATGAGGTGGCCAGGATTGTCACGCTTCCAAGTTCCGGTACAACGGGTGCGGCCAAACGGCTCTTCTTCACCGAAGACGATCTTGAACGGACCCGCCTGTTTTTCAGGATCGGGATGGGCAATTTGGCAGCACCGGGTCAACAGGCGGCCATTCTGCTGCCCGGATCCACGCCTGATTCCACAGGCTATCTTCTTGCTGTTGCCCTGCAGGCAATGGATGTGAAAAGTGAGATCTTTGGTCTGGTCACTGACCCTGTTGCAGTGGCTGAACAGCTTGTTGCCAGACGGTTTGATGTGCTGATCGGTTTTCCGGTGCAGCTGCTGGCTGTGGCCAGAGTTGCCGAGGCCCGGAGGATGGAACTGCCGATGATCCGTTCCGTGCTCCTCTGTTCCGACTACATCCCGGATTCAATCACAAGAGCACTTGCGGATTCGATGGGCTGTGAGGTGTTCAGTCACTACGGTACCGTGGAGAGCGGACTGGGGGGTGCGGTGGACTGCTCCATGCACTGTGGCATGCATATCCGTGAAACCGATCTCCTCATGGAGGTGATTGATCCTGAGACCGGTTATCCGCTGGATGACGGCAGATGGGGTGAAATAGTCCTGACAACCCTGCAGCGCCAGGGGATGCCGCTTCTTCGTTACCGGACCGGCGATCTCGGCCGGCTTCTCGGCGGCACCTGTGCCTGCGGAAGCGCCATCCGGCGGCTTGATAAGGTGAAGGGTAGAATTTCCCGGCGGATCAGGCTGTGCAGCGGGGCCTGGATCGATCTGCCGGCATTGGACGAAGTGCTTTTTGATTTGCCCGGTTTACTCGATTTCAACGCCGTCATCGATGAAGATTCCGGCCAGGAGAATCTGCATATCCGGCTCCGGTGTCTACCGAGTTGTGAAGGTTCAACCGCCACAGCAGCCAAAAGCCGGCTGTCCGCGCTGCCGCAACTGTGCGGAGTACACGTCCGGATCGAACAGAGTTCCGGATACGGGCTGCTGCATCAGGGAAAACGTCAACTAATTGATCAAAGGGAGTTTGGTTATCATGAAACGGCTCGTTCGTCATCTCTACTCAACCCTTGCCGATAACAAACCGTGTGTACTGGCAACCGTTGGTAGTCAGTCCGGATCCACACCCAGAGTTGCCGGCACCAAGATGATCGTGCACGAAGACGGGAGTATCTTCGGAACCATTGGGGGAGGGATTGTTGAAGCAACGGCCATCCGTGAGGCTGCTTCATGCTTTCTCCAAAAAACAGGAGCGTATAAACGATTTGATCTTTCAAATTCTGAAGCTGCGGTCAGTGACATGATCTGTGGCGGTACAATGGACCTTTACCTGGAGTACATTGCTCCATCAGCAGAAAATACAGCTGTTTTCCAGCAGCTGGAAAAAGAATTGCGCGCCGGTCGCAGGGTTACTTTAGTCAGCCACCTTAACGGGGAGGATTTCCGTTTTTTTATTGATCACAGGGGACGAGTGGATCGGGATGATCTTCCTTCCGAAGTTGTCTCGCTCTGCCGCCAGGCCGGAGTCTCTCTGTCAGGAGCCGCCCGTGTTGACTGCGGGACAGAACAGTATCTGCTTTCTTCCTTTTCAAGCGGCGGCCATCTCGTGCTTGTGGGTGCCGGTCATGTGGCTGCCTGTACTGCTGAGGCAGCGGCCAGGGTCGGCTTCCGGATAACGGTGATGGATGACCGGGAGGAATTTGCCAATAAAGGGCGGTTTCCCCACGCCACTGCAATCCGTGTTCTCCCGACCTTTGCCGGCTGCCTGAACGATATGGACATAGACAGCGATACCTATGTGGTCATCGTGACCCGCGGTCATCTCCATGACATGGAAGTGCTGGAACAGGCCCTGCGCACTAGAGCCGGTTACATCGGCATGATCGGAAGCCGTCGCAAACGCAATGCTATTTACACACAACTGCTGGACAGAGGGATCACCGAGGCTCAGCTGGGACAGGTACGGTGTCCCATCGGTATGGCTATCGAGGCGGATACTCCGGAAGAGATTGCGGTCTCCATCGTCGGTGAATTGATCTACCAGCGGGCCACGGGTCGACGTGCATGGCACCTCGCTTAAGCGGACTCATACTGGCGGCGGGTTTTTCGTCACGCATGCAGACGCTGAAACCGCTTTTACCGCTCGGTGAGACTTCTGTTCTCGGGCAGTGCACGGATACCCTTCAAAAGAGCGGTATCCGTGATATTGTGGTGGTGACCGGATATCGCGAGCGCGAGGTTGCCGCCGAGGCACTTGCCCGTGGTGCACGACCGGTATTCAATGAAGAGTTTGCCGCCGGAATGTTCAGCTCTATCCGTTGTGGTGTACAGCATCTGGCTGAGGCAGAGTATATTGCTCTTTTGCCGGTGGATATCCCGCTTGTCCGCACCGGCACGTTGTCTCTGATGGAACAGGCGTTACGCCGGACCGGCGCAGAGGTTGTACATCCGGAGTTTGATGGACGGCGTGGCCATCCACTCCTCATTGCAGCGCCGCTGCTGCGCAGTCTTGTGGATGTTTCTCCTGCGCCGGGCGGTTTACGCCCGCTGCTGGCCCGTCATGAGGATATGCAGCCCGAGCGGGTTGTTTCGGTAAAGGTACCTGACGCCAACATCCTGTTTGATATGGACACACCGGAATCCTATGCCGAATGCCGTGAGCGTTTTCTCAGACGGGATTATCCATCCCTGGAAGAAACAGCGGTTATCCTGGAGCATATCTATCCCATGCCGCCCAAAGGGATGGCGCATGGTTATCTGGTGGGGGAACTGGCCGCCGGTTTTGCAGAGGCTGTTAACAATCATCAGGATGCGAGGTTGCGGATTGATCTCTGCCGGGTCGCAGGCAGGCTGCATGATGTGGCCAAGGGAGAGCCATACCATGAAGAGACCGGCGGCAGATGGCTGGACTGTCTTGGCTTTCCGCGTGCTGCCCGTATCGTTACAGCGCATAAGGATCTGGACTGGCAGCCCGGCGACCCGCTCACGGAGCGTGAGCTCGTTCATCTTGCCGACAAGCTGGCCAAAGGAGGACGGCTTATCACGCTTGAAGAGCGTTTTGGAGAAAAACTGACGCTCTATCAAGATGATCCTGACGCTCTGGATGCCATTCAGAGCCGATACCTCCTGGCAAAGGAGTTGGCCGTTTCTCTGGAAGAGGCCAGCGGACAGACGTTTGTCTCTCTGTGTGCCCGCCTCGCATCTCACAGTTCCCACTGATACACTTCTGTTCAGCTGTTAGACTGTCTGTCGGGCAGGCATATGTCTGCTCAGTGGCTGAATCGTTTGTGCAGGATCCGCGGAAGGATATTGATGAAATCATCCGCGGCGGGGTCGTCCTTCAGGCTGCAGTACAGACAATTTGACCGCGGGGCCGGGTGGCGGTCAATGGAGGAGAAGAATGAATGTGCCTGTTGCAACTGTCGCTGGTTCAGTCAGCGTACTGTCAGGGCGACCGGAAGCATGGTCCGGCGTTACCGGTTCCGGATACGTTTTCGACGGTCAGTTATGATCAGTGGACTCAGCAGCCGCAATCGGAAAACACCTCCTGTGTGAAGGCGGGCTCCGGTTCAACCGGATATTCTCCGGTGAAACAGGCCAGACAGAAGTGATCACGGGTCAGCCCGGTCGCCTCCACCATCCCTTCAAGGCTGAGATAGTGGAGGGAATCAAGCCCGAGATAATCACGAACTCCTTCGACGGTGTTGCCGGCGGCAATCAGCTGTGAGTTGGACGGGAAATCAATCCCGTAATAGCAGGCATGGCGGGTGGGCGGGCAGCTGACCACCATATGCACCTCTGTGGCCCCGGCTCTTCGCAATGACTGGACACGACTCCGCCCGGTGGTGCCGCGTACGATCGAATCTTCAACAATGATCACCCGTTTTCCGGTGAGCAGAGCACGGACAGGATTGAGTTTTACCCGGACTGAGAAGTCACGCATCGACTGGGTCGGCTGAATGAAGGTTCTGCCGACGTAGTGGTTTCGGATGACGCCCATTTCCATCGGAATACCCGAGGCGGCGGAATAGCCGATGGCTGCGTAGTTTCCGGAGTCCGGGAAGGGCATGACAAAGTCCGCCTCGATTTTTGCCTCCCGGGCCAGGATCTCGCCCATCCGTTTACGGGCTCCATACACATTAAAGCCAAACACATCACTGTCGGGTCGGGCAAAGTAGACATGTTCGAAGATGCAGTAACTTTTCCGCGCCGGAGCCCACGGAAAGGAAGAAGTCAGGCCGTGCTCGTTGATGACCAGCACTTCACCCGGTTCAACATCGCGAATATATTCCGCTTCGATGAGGTCAAGTGCACACGTCTCAGAGGCCACAACATAGGCGCCGTTTTCCAATGCACCGAGGCAGAGAGGGCGGAATCCGTTGGGATCCCGGACGGCGATCATGGTGTCATTCGTCATGAGCAAGAGTGAGTAGGCCCCCTGAATGCATGTGAAGGTTGTTTTGATAGCCTCAAGCAGGCCCCGATCCATGTGGCGGGCCATGAGATGAATGACAATCTCGCTGTCCATGGTGGTCTGGAAAATCGACCCCTGCTGTTCGAGATGCCGGCGCAGGGCAATGGAGTTCACCATGTTGCCGTTGTGCGCAACGCTGATCGGTATATCCTTGTGGGTAACGAGAAAAGGTTGTGCGTTTGTGACGGATGCTTCACCGGTGGTTGAGTAACGAACATGCCCCGTGGCCATATGTCCGGAGAGATGTTGCAGGGTCTCTTCAGTGAAAACATCGGCAACCAGACCGACATCTTTATGGATGAGAACTTTTTTACCGTCACTGCAGACAATACCTGCACTTTCCTGCCCCCGGTGCTGGAGGGCATACAGTCCGAAGTAGACCAGTTTGGCAGCATCAGGGTGTCCAAACACGCCACAGATTCCGCATTCGTGTCGAGGTCTTGCCGGTACGATCCATTCTACATCCTGGCTGCTCATATCAGTTGCCTATTTATTGTAAGGATGCGTTAAAACCGAAAGGCACAAAGAACACTTCCTTGTGCCTGCCTGAATAACGATCCGTATGAGAGGGAGAAGTCTATCTTGAACCAGATTATTCGTTTTTTTTCAAGAAAATATGAGGTATCGTTACACGTCTTCCGCCTATGCGTATAAATCGTTGAAAGTGGTATATTATGATTCGTTCGTCATCTGTCAAGCTGACAAGTACTGTTAAGGCTGCAGGTTGAGCCGCCAAGCTCGGTCCGGGGGACCTGGACCAGATACTGAAGGGGCTTGATCTGCCACACGATGCCAACCTGCTTGTCGGTGCCGAAACCTGTGATGATGCCGGTGTCTATCGGCTTACCGATGACATTGCCCTTATCCAGACCGTGGATTTTTTCACCCCGATCGTTGATGACCCATACGACTTTGGCAGGATCGCAGCGGCAAACTCCCTGTCCGATGTGTATGCCATGGGCGGACGGCCATTGCTGTGCATGAATATTCTGGCGTGTCCGACCGGAACCTTGGATCAGGCGGCAGTTCGTCGGGTCGTGGAAGGTGGTCTTGACAAAATCCGTGAGGCCGGTGCACTTCTGGTCGGCGGACATTCCATTGAGGATGCGGAATTAAAATATGGACTGGCTGTAACCGGTGTCGTTCATCCCCAGCGTCTGCTGCGCAACAGCGGCGCCCAGGCCGGTGATATCTTGCTGCTGACCAAGCCTCTGGGCACCGGTATTCTGTCCACGGCGATTAAGGGCGGCCTTGCGGATCCGGCAACGGAGCGGCAGCTGGTTGAGCTGCTGGCAACACTCAATCGGATGCCTCTGGAGATCCTGGAGGGGGATCCGTTGATACGTGACCGGGTGCACGGATGTACGGATATCACCGGTTTCGGACTTTTCGGCCATCTCCACGAACTGGCACAGGCATCGGAAGTCTCGCTGCATATTGACAGGCGCCGACTCCCTCTTCTGCCGGGTGCTGTATCGTTTGTTGATATGGGAATTATCCCTGAAGGAGCCTACCGGAACAGGGATTTTTATCGTCAGTGGGTTCGTTCCGAGCTACCGGAAATGGATGCGGTGGAGATGATCGGGTATGATCCGCAGACCTCGGGCGGACTTGTACTGAGTATGACCCCCGAAGCTGCGGAGCGGATGCAGCGCAACCTGCATGAGCGGGGATATGAGCCGGAATGTCAGGTGATTGGAGATGTCCGCGACGGTAATCCCGGCATGGTCTTTATCCGTTGACACTGTCAGCAGGACGGCTCGGTCATCAGTGCAATGAGCAACCTGGTGAGGTCAACCATATCCTGTAATTCCACCTGCTCCTTGGTGGAATGCACGTTGGTCATGCCGGTTGCAATGATGGCGGTCGGCAGACCGTGACCGTTGAAGATATTGGCGTCGCTCCCGCCGCCGGCCCGTTCGTAGGACAGATCCATGTGAATGGAACGGGCTGCAGCCTCCACCCGTTTGAGTACCGGTTCCTCGCGTTTCAACTGCATGACCGGAAAGTCCTGGCGAACCTCAAAGTTCATTGACGGTTCGCCCCGGGCGGAACCTGTTGCATCTGTCCAGTCTGCGATGGTACTGTTGAATATCTCACGAATTTCGCCGGTTACCCGTGTGAGTTTTTCCACTGAATGACTGCGGGCCTCCCCTTCGATCACAACCTTTTCCGGCACGATATTTGAGGCGGTTCCACCGCTGATGGTTCCAAAATTTGTGGTGGTCTCCTCATCAATTCTGCCGGACGGAACTTTTGCCAGGGCCCTGGATGCCAGGATGAGTGCGCTTACACCCCATTCCGGATGGAGTCCTGCGTGGGCAGCCACCCCGTTCACCGTGATGGTAAAGCGGTTGGCCGCCGGTGCATGGGTGATAACACGGCCAAAGCCGCTGGAGTCAAGAGCATAGCCTTCCCGGGCGGTAATCAGATTCGGGTCCAATGCTTTGGCGCCGACCAGGCCGATCTCTTCACAGGTGGTGATTACAAACTCCACCGGACGGAACGGTTGCCCGGTTTCACGCAGCAGACGCATCGCCTCAATACAGGCCGCTATCCCCGATTTGTCATCGCTGCCTAGGACTGTATCACCCGCACTGGTGAACAGGTCGCCGACGCGCTTGACCTGGACCCCGTCAGCCGGTTCCACCGTATCCATGTGACAACTGAAAAAAATCGGAGGCAGGTCAAGTGTGCCGGTAAAGCGGATAATCAGGTTGCCGCATTCGGAACCGGTTGTCGTTGCTGAGTCATCCTCAATGATTGCGACAGGTTCGAGTTCTTGAAAGATCTCCTGTAAACGCCGGGAGATGCGTCCCTCCCGTCTGGAAGGGCTGTCGATTTCACAGAGTTCGATAAAGTTGGCTGCCAGCCGTTCTCTATTTACTTCCATAATCTGACCTCAGCAGAACAACAGCATGGGCGGCGATCCCCTCGCCCCGCCCGGTGTATCCCATATGTTCGGTGGTGGTTGCTTTTATATTGATTGCCCGGGGCGCTGCTCTGCAGCAACGAGCCAGGTTGTGCTGCATGGCCGCCAGATAAGGAGCCAGCCTGGGCTGTTGACAGATGATGGTGATATCGGCGTTACTCAGCAGATATCCCTGTTCCTCAATGAGTTTTTGCACTTCAGCCAGAAGGAGCAAACTGTCAATTCCTTTGTACCGGGGATCAGTATCCGGAAAATGTCGACCGATATCGCCGGCACCCAGAGCGCCTAAAAGAGCATCGGTGAGGGCATGTGCGACCACATCGGCATCTGAATGACCGTCCAGACCCCGCTCATACTCTATGTCTACCCCGCCAAGGATCAGTTTCCGGCCGATCACCAGGCGATGTACATCAAAACCATGCCCTATTCTCATGATCTGCGCCTCTGCATAAGGAGAGCTTCAGCCATCTGCAGGTCTTCGGGAAGTGTGATTTTCCTGTTGTGCTCACTCCCTTTGACCACCCGTACCGGAATACCGGCTGCCTCCAGCAGTGATGCCTCGTCGGTTCCACTGAAATTTGTCAGTGCGGCCGTGGCAAATGCCTGTTCGAGCAGTGTTCGACGGGCTGCCTGGGGAGTTTGTGCCTGCCAGATATGACGGCGGTCAACGGTGCTGGCAATGGAACCGTCGTCTCTCACATGTTTCAGGGTGTCGCTGACCTGTATCGCAGCAATGGTGGCACCGAATCGGGCGGCTCCGTCCAGACAGCGGAGGATGGTTTCACGATCCACCAGAGGGCGGGCAGCATCGTGCACCAGCACCATGTCAATTTCATCCGGCAGCACTTTAAGCCCTGCCTGTACCGATTCCTGACGGGTTAAGCCTCCGTCTGTCATGAGGACCCGCAAACGGTTCTCCGGATCGATACGGGTACGGATGAGCTCAGCGGTGTATGCTCTGTACCCGGCCGGAACAGCGATTACCACTGTCTGTACTGTCTCCAGGTCGAGAAAGGCCTGGCAGGTCCGGATCAAGACGGGTTTTCCGGCCAGTTCAAGGAACTGTTTTGGTTGCGTATGGCCAAAACGGGAACCAGTGCCGCCTGCGGGAATGATAACGCCTACGCGGAAGCGGGAATACGGGGTCATGTCAACGTTCATGGAAAAGGGGTGAACTGTAAGCCGAATTCTGTTTTCGCCCGAGGGCGAACCATGATCATTTATCTAGGATGCCGGTCGCCCGGCACCTCGTGCAACCTACCCGGAGACTTCGGACGGGCCGCCCTCAAACGTCTCTCTATTTGGTCTTGCACCTGGTGGGGTTTACCCTGCCTCCCATGTCGCCACGGGAGCGGTGAGCTCTTACCTCGCCATTTCAACCTTACCTGTGAACACTTGCGTGTCCCATCGGCGGTGTCTTTTCTGTGGCACTTTCCCCCGGTTACCCGGAGTTCGCGTTACGAACCACCATGCCCTGCGGTGTTCGGACTTTCCTCTCCGGCCAAAACCGGAGCGACCATGCGTTCACCCCTTATCTCAGTGACGATGAATTATCACGTTTAACCGTCATTTCTGCTGCAGCTTATCAATTCCCTGGTTAGCCAACTCGTCGGCCCGTGTATTTTCCTTCCGCGGCACGTGTGCGATTGACCAGTGATGAAATGTACTCAGTCGTTTCTGTACTGCGTTAAAAAGCGGGAGCAGCGTTTCGCTTTTGACCTTATAACGACCTTCTAATTGCCGGACAATCAGTTCAGAGTCTAAAAAATTGCCAGTTCAGTGCATCCATGACGTTGAGCTTCATCAAGTCCGAGGAGCAGTGCCCTGTACTCTGCGATGTTATTTGTACAGACTCCAAGGTAGGCCGAACAGGCCGCCAGCTCTTCGTTCTGGCCGGTCAGCAGTACCGCGCCGGCACCGGCATGACCAGGGTTGCCGCGAGACGCTCCGTCGGTAAATAAACGGCAGCTTCTGTTCGGAAGCTGTCCGCCCGGACCTGCAGTGGAATGAGGATCCGGAGAGTGCATGACTGTCTTTGCAGAGCCGGCTGTCGTCTTTGTCCGCTCGGCACATAAACTCTGTCGGATCTCATCGGGTGCATACCCGGGAAACAGCTTCTGCAGGATGTCATCGGGCAGGCCTTCCGCCAGTCGGTGTAAAATAACCTTCTGCGGAAGTCTCTTATTATTCACCGGCTTCGGTTTCCTCAACCTCTTTATAGTAGAGAATACGCTGACAGGTGGGGCAGAGATTGAATTTTTCCGCCTTGCGCACCTCAATGACCTGCTGCGGAGGGAGCGCCATATGGCAACCCTGACAGACGTTGTCATTGATCGCCACCACTGCCAGTCCGTCACGTTTGGAGAGCAGCATATTATACCGCTTCAGATAGGCATCTTTCAGGGCGGCGGCTTCAACCTCCCGCTGACCGATGATCGAATGTTTTGCATCTTCAAGACGGCTGATCTCCTGATCAACGTTTTCAGCCTCTTCGCTCAGGAGCTGCTGTTCGGCGGTACAGAGGTTCTCAAGATTGGCGACTTCCTGCTCAAGATGTTCGATCTGTTCGATAAACTGCAGGATACGTTCTTCAGTTTCTTTGGCTATCCGTTTGTTTTCCTCGATCTCTTTGAGCAGGGCCTGGTGCTCGCGACTCGTTTGCACCTGCATCATCTTGTTTTGACGATCTTTCACCCGTGCGCCGGCATCTTCATGTTCGATTTTGGTTTCCGACTGCTTTTTATTGAGCAACTCGATCTTGTTCTTGAAATGGGTGATGGATTCCTGTTTTTCGGCGATTGCCTGTTCCCGTCTGGTAACGGCCAGACGGTGTTTGGCTATTGCATTGTCGAACCCGGCAATTTCACTGTCGATCTCCTGAAGTTTGATGAGTTTGAGTATTTCCTCTTTCAATGATGAGCTCCTCGTTTGTCAGTCTGTTGGGTGAATAAGAGAAAATGAATATGCGTACCACCGGCTGGAACAGTCAGGACATGCGGCGGGCAGGAATCGGTGTGTCTTGAAAAAGTGTGCTGAACTGTTCATACAAGGCGGAGCGGCGGTTTTTGAGAGGCCGCGTCAATCTGCAGGTCCCAGCCGCGGCTTGTCACTTTCTTCAGAAGAGTGTCGCGGAAAAGAGACATGGCGGGGTTTTCCGTTGCAAAATGGCCGGCGTCAAGCAGCCAGAGTCCGGCGTCTGCCGCCCAGCAGGCGACAGAATGTTTGACTTCAGCCGTTACAAAAACATGGGCGCCTAAATTCAGGGCCGTATCTGCCAGGTCGGAACAGGAACCGCCGCACAGCGCGACAACCGTTATGGTATCCGGGCGGGGACCTGCCTCAAGAGTCCATGGAGGATTGCAGACAGCCTTTACTTTGTCGAGGAAAGCTGCAGCGGATATCGTCGATGCATAGTGGCCGATGCGTCCGATGCCGCAGTCAAGCTCACAGTTCTTTCCTGAAAATATCAGAGGTCTGGTGTCTCTTAAACCGAGTGCCCGGGCCAGATAGTCGCTGACACCGCCTTGAATGGAATCCAGATTGGTATGGCAGGCAAGAACAGCAATCTTATGGGAGGCCGCCGTTGCAATGAAGCGTCCGGATGGAGTGTCGGTTCGGAGGGCTTTCAGAGGACGGAAGATGACAGGGTGGTGGGTGATCACCAGATCGTAGCCGCCGGTGGCGGCCTGTTCGATTAACGAACAGGTGGGATCAAGGGCGAGCAGGACACGTGTGACCCGCTGGTTCGGATCTCCGACGAGAAGTCCGACGTTATCCCAATCCTCTGCTAAACTTTCTGGAACAATATGCTGTAGGGCTGTTAAAAAATCTCTGACCGTAGGCACGCCGATTCTCTGTAATGAAAAAGAGGTACATCTTTGTGGAGATGTACCTCTTCTTGGGCATTTTCTGCAATGCGCGGCTGTTGTGTCAGCAATGACAACCAAAGACTGCGTAATGTGTTCAAGTGTTGACCGTGTATGAAAAGCGAAAAAAGCTCAAAGCGTTTCGTCGCTGTTTTTCAGTAAATTGGTGGGCCCACCTGGACTCGAACCAGGGACCGACCGGTTATGAGCCGGTGGCTCTAGCCAGCTGAGCTATGGGCCCGAGTACTACAATAAACTCACCATAATACCAGCGAATGGAAAAAGGTCAACAGGTTTTGCGGATAATTTGAAAATAGCGATTGTAGCCGCCAATACAATAAAAAGACCGATGTTTCTGGCGTGGTGTGCGGGCGGTGCATAGAGTTGCATCTATTGCTTCTCGGTTTGATTCCTTTATGGTAATCAGAAAACCTGTATCCTTCAAACGGCGTCCACGATGATCTATAATAATCTCTTCTATTTCCTCATCGTTATTTTCACGGTCTCCACCAATAGTGCGGCTGCGGAACCGGCTTTTTCCATCTTCTGGACCCTGGTCCTGCTGGGTGGAACCGCCTGGCTCTATGCACAGGCGGCCGAACGTTTTTTTGCCGGGATCGGTGTCAGCTCTTCCGCTTACTTTCTCGCTGAAAAGAGACTGTCGATACTGGCAGTTGCTCTTTTTGTCCTATGGATCTATCTTCTTGATCTTAAATACTATCTTAACCCGCTTTCTTTGGGCGGCAGGCTCCCGGCGCTCGTCGATATCGGAGGCCTTGCCTGCTTTTTTCTGTTGATGACTCTCATGTGGCGGGCTGCCAGACGCCATTATGGACAGATCTTCCAGAGGCGCTACACAGCAGTGGGTTTTATCCTGTCAAACTGGAAGACAAACCTGCCCATTGTCCTTCCCTGGCTGGTGTTGTCCCTGCTCTTTGACGGCCTACAGGCGCTTCCTTTTCCGGAACTGTCGGAGATATTCCATTCGCCCTGGGCTGATGTCGTTTTTTTCGTGGCCTTTCTCGTCTTTCTGATGCTCGCCTTTCCGCCACTGGTCAAGGTGCTCTGGGGATGCCGGCCCTTACCGGCCGGGCCGCTGCACGACCGGCTCAAAGCGTTTTCCTCGAAACTGGGATTCTCCCCGGAGATCTATCTGTGGCCGCTTTTTGAGGGGCAGGTTCTGACCGCGGCCGTTCTGGGTATTGTTCCCGGGTTGCGCTACCTGCTGATTACTCCGGCTCTTCTGGAAGCATTGACCACCGATGAACTGAACAGTGTTCTTGCGCACGAAATCGGGCATGTCAAACACCGGCATCTTCTCCTGTACATGGCTCTTTTTCTCGGGTTCAGTCTGTTTGCCGGTGCCGTGGTCAAGCACCTGCCGTATCTTGTCCTGTCCAGTGATATCTTTTACCGGCTTCTTCCCTACATCCCCGCTGCTCCGGAGAACGCACTGGGCATTGCGGTGGCTGTGCCGCTGCTCATCCTGATGCTTTTCTACTTCCGGTTTGTCTTTGGCTACTTTATCCGTCATTTTGAACGCCAGGCGGATGCGTATGTTTTTCAGGCCATGGGCACCGGATGGCCGTTGATCAGTGCCTTTGAAAAAATCGCCCTGCTCAGCGGCGGCAACAGGGAAGAGAAGAACTGGCACCACTTCGGCATCGGTGAACGCATTGATTTTCTGAAACGAAGCGAGCTTGAGCGGGATCTTGTCAGGCGGCATGCCCGCAAGCTGCGTATGGCCTTGCTTTTTTACGGTATCGGTCTGGCAGCGGCTGTTATCGGATTGCAGCATGTGGACTCCGGTAAACTTGCTGAAGGATATGAGATACGGTATGCGGAAGCTGTTCTTTTGCAGAAGGCCCGGCAGGAACCGGAAAACAGTCTGTGGTTTTTATATTTGGGTGATTTTTTGCAGAGCCGCAAACTCGAACAACGGGCCATTCATGCCTATGAAGAGGCATTGAAGCTGACACCGATGAGTGCCGAGATTAACAACAACCTTGCATGGCTGCTCCTTACGGCCCAGGACCGTGCTCTCCGTGATCCTGAGCGGGCGCTTGCGCTTGCACGTACCGCTGCGCGCTTAAAAGAGCACGGATATATTCTTGATACCCTGGCAACAGCCTACTGGGCCAACGGATTACTCGGGCAGGCTGTTTCAGCCCAGATGCGGGCGATCAGTCTGGATCCGGAGAACAGGGTGTATTACCAGCGGCAGCTGGAACGGTTCCGCATGCAGCGGTATGAAGACGAGTAGATCCGGTTTGCAGGTATTGCTACAGGATGGACGGCAGTTCCATCTCAAACCGGTTGAAAAGATGTGTAAAGGCTTTGACGACCTCCGGGTCATAGGTGGTTCCGCTGCCGGCGATGATGTTGTTTTTGGCGGCTTGCGGATGCATGGCGTTACTGTCCGGCCAGGCGGTGGTCATGGTGTCATAGGCATCGGCCACCGCGAGAATCCTGGCTCCTAACGGTATGTCGTCTGACCGGTTGCCGTCCGCCGTGTTTTCGATATCCCTGTCCCCGAGCAGGATCGACAGAATTCTCCCCAGGGGGCCGTTGCAGAGGTGCTGATGCGCCTCTTCATCGGGCAGTGATTCTTTCTGTGCCAGGCAGGCGGCTTTGTGGAGAATGCTGCGGTTGATCTTTAACTGACTGAGATCATGAAGGATTGCCGCAAGACGAATGTCCTCGACATCATCTTTGTCAAGCCCCATGAAGGTGGCGATGCGCGTTGCATAGATGGAAACCCGAAAACAGTGGTTTTCCCGTTCTTCATCCTGCACAATGAAATGCCGCAGGATCATCAGGAGCCCCTGGTAGAACTGACGAAGTTCAAGGACCTTGCTTTTGTAGCGTTCGTAGAGGGTGCCCATTGTGTAGGCGATGATGATCAGGACACATCCCCAGGAGAGGACATGGTACCACTGGTTGTCTCCGCCCAGTCCTGCGGGGTTGAACGGTTCGAACCGGTCCGGATTGAAATGAAAGGCCAAGATGACGAGCAGAATACTGGCAAGGGCCGTGAATACCGCCTGACGACGTCCGAAAAAATAGGCGGAAAAGATGGCGGGCAGGGTATAGAGACCAAGGAGCAGATACTGTGAGGCAATGGAGGTGTTGAGGAGCCATGCTATGGCCAGCATGGATACGATGATCCAGAACTCCCGGCGGATTTCTTTCCATGGACGATGGGTCACAGTCCTCTCTTCTGTACCGGCTTGCGCAATCTCCAGGAAGTTCGTTGTTCTGTCGGCTTCCCCAGACCGGGAAGAGTGTGCTGTTGTCTCACGATGTCTGTGAAAGGGTATGAAAAAAGCCTCGGCGCCAAGGTTTTCGAGATGCCGAACAACTGTCCGACCGGTTTCCTCCGACACATTTCTGCTCAGAACGATCGGCAGATGCTTCAGAAGGGAAGGGATGGTATCCGGTGGAATGCTCTTCGCCCTCTTTTCCAGGTAGGCCACAAGCTGGGCTGTGTCGGCGGCCGGGGAAAGCGCTTTCAGAACGAGAGAGCCTTTGTTAGTATTCATACCGGCCGTCCGGGGGTGCTGTTTTGAAATGCTGCATTGTGCTGTAGAGTGAAGCGTTTTGTCTGATACCTGACGTCGACAGTAATCATTATAGGCAGATAAAAAATGCAGTTCAAGATTCGGCCTTTCTTTTTTGAGAAAAACGCTGGATGCCCTGCAGGGGCAGAGAGCAGGATCAGGCAGAACCCGGCCGGGACCGCCGGAATCCTCTCCGCAGCCGGAACCTGAAGATCAGGGTTCTGGCCGGCAGAGTGAAAACAAGAGGTTGAGACCTTGCAAGACAGGCAGTGATCTTTGCTGATCTTTACGGGTGACTCCGGCATTGCACCCGGGAAAGAGTATCCGGGTTCACCCGCCTGAAGGCGTCAACGCCGTGTCAAGAAAATATGCCGGTCGGCGGTTAACCGCTTCTGGAAAGATACTGCCTGCGGAAAGTCCGGGGTCAAAACATCTTTACCGGCAGAAACACAAAGAGCAATGGACAAGGAACTCTTTTGTAGAGGACAAACACTGTTTTATCTATCATGAAAACGCCACTTATCCTGGTTACAAACGACGACGGGGTCTATTCACCCGGCCTTCGCGCCCTTCACGAGGCTGTCAGCTCATTGGGAACCGCGGTCATCGTGGCTCCTGACCGTGATAACTCCGCGGTCAGTCACGCCCTTACCATGAATCGGCCGTTGCGGGTGACACAGCTTGCCGCCCAGACGTACTCTGTTGACGGGACACCCACCGACTGTGTGACGATCGCCATTAACAAGGTCCTGTCACGCAAACCGGATCTGCTTGTTTCCGGAATCAATCCAGGGGCAAATCTCGGCGATGATATCAGCTACTCGGGTACGGTTTCCGCGGCAATCGAAGGCACCATGTACGATATTCCGTCACTGGCCTTCTCCCTCGCCGGTCAGCCCCCTTATGATTTTGAAGTAACGGCGGCTGTGGCCTGGAAACTTGCCGCCATGGCCCTCAGTATGCATCTTCCGCCCAGCTCCCTGTTAAACATCAACATCCCGCCGTTGAGTGCCGGTGAAATTCAGGGGATCCGCTTTACCAGACAGGGTCGCCGGCTCTATCGTGACGCCATCCAGGAAACCTTTGACCCGTGGGGACGAAAACACTACTGGATCGGCGGCGGTACCGTCCACTGGTACGGCGGTGAGGATACCGACGAACAGGCGGTGCGGAACGGGTATATCTCGGTTACGCCGATACAGCTTGATCTGACGAACCATGAAGGTCTGGAATTTCTGGAAGAGCAGTGGAAGATGTGACACTGTCCGTAACTGAGGAGGGAAACTGATGCCGCTTCTGGGTGCCCATCAGTCCATTGCCGGCGGCCTGCATCTGGCCTTTGATCGTATTGATCAGGTCGGCGGTGAATCACTGCAGATCTTTACGGCCAATCAGCGCCGGTGGAACAGCCCGCAACTCCAGGCCGATGAGATCAGAAGGTTTCAGCAGCGCTGGCAGGAGAGCGGAAACATGCCGGTTGCCTCGCATGCATCCTATCTCATCAACTTGGCGGCTGTTGATCCGAAAAAGGCCGGGAAAGCGGTTGCAGCCTTTGTTGATGAGCTCCAGCGCTGCCAGCTGCTGGGCATTCCCTACGTGGTCATTCATCCCGGAAGCCACGGCGGTATCGGTGTTGGGGCCGGACTGGAGCAGGTTGTGACCAATCTGGACAGTGCACTGGAACAGACCCGTCTGTCTGCACCTTCACCTGTAGTTTTGCTGGAAACAACAGCCGGACAGGGGACCTCCCTGGGAAGCCGCTTTGAGGAGCTCGGCCGGATACTCGGAGAAAGCCGTTTTGCGAGCAGGTTGGGCGTCTGCTTTGATACCTGCCATGTCTTTGCCGCTGGGTACAGTTTGGCTCCTGCAGAGGATTATGTCCGGACGTTTGCCGAGTTTGAAGCACACATCGGTTGTGATCATCTCCACTTCTTTCACCTCAATGACTCACTCAAACCCTGTGGAAGCCGGATTGACCGGCATGCCCATATCGGTGAGGGCATGATCGGCCTGGAGGGCTTCCGTCGTCTGCTGAACGACCCCCGATTCCGTGAACATCCCATGACACTGGAGACTGACAAGGGCGCCGACCTGGCGGAAGACATTGAAAATCTTCGCCGTCTGCGGGAACTGATCGACTGACCGGTATGTGCTGATGAACCGCTGCTGCCGTCTGACGGGGTCCTGGCCGCTGCCGGCGTTTCAGACCGGATCAATCCGGCCTGCGCAGGAAGGTTGTCCGGTCCCGGATTTTATCCTTTTTGTCCGCACGGTTTCCGCCTTCCGTATCCCAAAGAAAAAGTAGGGCCTCTCCCTGAGTACTGCTTGTCTACGAACAGTCAATCGATTATTCTGCCGTATCTGTGAGTGGTGTCTCCGTGCAGGCGGTATGCCTGCGCAGACTGCTGAAAAAAGAAAAAAGAACGGTTATTTAGTTTACCGTCTCCGGCCTGCGGGATCTTTATGTTGATCGCCGTCCCTTGCCCGCAGCCGGAGCATTCAGGGTGGAGAAATGTTCAGGAACGATTTGGAAGTTACGCTGCACAAGGCATCAGCTGATCAGCTCAAACCAAAGCCAGATCAGTCAAATCTGGGATTCGGTCAGTTTTTTACAGATCATATGTTTACCATGCGCTGGAACCGGCAGGAAGGATGGCATGATGCCGTCATCGAGCCGTATCAGGCGTTTGAGATGGATCCGGCTGCCATGGTTTTTCACTACGGGCAGGCAATTTTTGAAGGCATGAAGGCCTATCGCGGTGCGGATAATCAGATCTTTCTGTTCCGGCCCATGGATAATTTTGTCCGCATGAACGAGTCGGCCCTGAGGATGTGCATGCCCCGCTTTCCTGTTGACCGTGTCCTCCAGGCTTTACGCGCCCTTGTCTACCTTGATCAGGACTGGGTGCCGCGGGCGCCGGGAGCGACGCTGTATATCAGACCGACCATGATTGCCACCGAGCCCGCCCTCGGCCTCCGTGCTTCGGAGAGCTACCTGTTTTTTATCATCTGCTGTCCGGTCGGCGCCTACTACAGCGGAGGCTTTGCGCCAACTACGATCTATGTCGAAAGTGAGTATGTGCGGGCTGTGCCCGGAGGTGTCGGTCATGCCAAGACATCCGGCAATTATGCGGCAAGCCTGAGGGCGCAGTCCGAAGCCCAGGCAAAAGGTTTTACCCAGGTTCTGTGGCTCGATGCCGTGGAACGGCGGTACATTGAAGAGGTCGGCACATCCAATATCTTTTTCCTCATTG
>JAAYDD010000063.1 GCA_012729435.1 Desulfobulbus sp. | reverse complement strand
TTCTTGACGAATGAATCTGATAATTCCGGAGAGCTGATCATGTCTTTTTTCAACATTATCGAGCAGTATCGTACATTTGAGTTCACGCAATTCTTCAACAGTGTGACCAGTGTTGATGTTGAGCGGAGTCTGGCCAAAAACACGCTCAACACCTTTGATTTTCTCAATCTGCTCAGCCCTGCTGCTGCCGGACATCTGGAGACAATGGCTCAAAAGGCCCATCAGATGACAGTGCAGCAGTTCGGGCGAACCATTCAGATGTTCATTCCGCTATACATCTCCAACCACTGTACCAACCACTGCCGCTACTGTGGTTTTAACCACAGCAACAAGATTGCACGACGCACACTCACCCTGGACCAGATCGAAACAGAAGCGGTCGCCATTGCCTCCACAGGCATGCAGCATGTTCTTTTCCTCACCGGCGAGGCGCCGCATGTCACTCCCATGAGCTATCTGGTTGAGGTCACCAGGCGCCTGAAGCGCTTCTTTGCCTCTGTGGCCATTGAGATCTATCCACTGGAAGTAGAGGAGTACCGGCAGCTGTGGGAGGCCGGAGCCGACGGGATGACACTCTTTCAGGAAACCTATGACCAGTGTGTGTACCGGCAGGTGCATCCGATGGGAAGAAAACGTGATTTTCACTGGCGGCTCAATGCTCCGGAGCGGGCGGCACAAGGAGGAATGAGGATCGTCAATATTGGTCCTCTCCTTGGACTTGCTGAACCGAGAAGTGAAATATTTTTTACCGGGCTCCATGCCAGATACCTTGAAGACAGGTATCTGGAGACCGAGGTGGCTGTCTCCTTACCCCGTTTCAACCAGGCGGAAGGCAACTTCACACCCGATTACCTTGTTGATGACCGAAGTTTTGTTCAGTTCATGACAGCTCTACGGCTTTTTCTGCCGCGCGCCGGGCTGACCAACTCCACCCGTGAAACCGCAGCTTTTCGTGATCGGCTTCTTCCCCTGGGAGTGACCCGTTACTCAGCCGGTTCCAGTACCGGTGTGGGCGGATACGCCGAACTTCCTCCGAGACAGACACCCCAGTTTGAAATAACCGATGAACGCAGCGTTGAAGAGGTGGCAGCGGCTATTGTTGCCCACGGGTATCAGCCTGTTTATAAAGACTGGGATCGAATCGGATGAAGATAGCTATTGCCGGAGTCGGGGGTATCGGTTCCAACGTTGCAGTCAACCTGGTACGCAGCGGTATCACCTGGTTACGTCTCATTGACTTTGATCGGGTTGAACCAGCAAATCTCAACCGGCAATTTTATTTTTATGATCAGATCGGCCGCCTTAAGGTTGAAGCGCTGGCGGAAAACCTGCGTCGGATCCAGCCAGAGGTGCACATCGAGAGTTCCACCGCAAGAATCACTGCTGAGAACTGCTTGTCTCTACTGGCAGACTGTCACCTTATTGTTGAAGGTCTTGATCAGGCAGCAGATAAAAAGACGCTGCTGGAAACACTTGGCAATAAACACACAGTTGTTTCAGCCTGCGGCATTGCCGGCAGCCGTCTGAACAACATTGAAATCCGCCGGATCGGCAACTCTCATATCAGCGGCGACTTTACCACCGTCTGTGATGCCGCACCACTTTATGCTCACAAGGTCGGTACAGTCGCCAATTATATGACCGCATACATTCTTCAGCTATACGGTGAACAGCATGCAGACTTTGCCCGGTAAACCCGCTCTACCCGCCGGTCTCTACGGCATTACAGCGGAAAAGTTTTCCGTTGGCCGCTCCAACATCGAGGTGGTTGAGAAGATGATCAGAGGCGGAATCCGCACTATCCAGTACCGTGAAAAACGTCCCCGCAAGAGTTACAGCCAGATGCTCGCCGAATGCCGGATCATTCGTGCCATGACCCGTGATGCCGGAGTGCTGTTTATTGTCAATGACCATGTTGACATCGCTCTTTTGGTGGAAGCCGACGGCGTTCATGTCGGTCAGGATGACCTTCCGGTTCCCGAGGTGCGCAGACTGCTCGGACCTGACAGGATTATCGGGCTCTCCACACACAATCCTGATCAGGCTGCTGCTGCTGTTACTGCCGGGGCGGACTACATCGGTGTCGGCCCACTGTTTTCCACACAAACCAAAGAGGATGTCTGTGCACCCGTTGGTCTGGCATATCTCGATCATGTGGTCCGGACATGTCCCCTTCCCTTTGTTGCTATTGGCGGTATCAAAGAACGCAACCTGCATGAGGTGATCGCTCACGGCGCTCAAACCGTCTGTCTGGTAACTGAAATTGTTGAAGCCCCTGACATTGTTCTTACGGTGCAACGACTGAATGCTGCATTTCTTTGATGTCTTTTTCTCATTTTCTTTAAGGAGAACACTTCCATGACCTTCCTGACTCAGATGGCCGCAGCACGTCGCGGTACCCTCACCTCTCAGATGCAGCAGGTACTTGCTGATGAAAAAATCCACGAGAACGATCTGTTAACACGAGTTGCACAAGGCAGAATCGTTATTCCGGCCAACCGCAACCATGCCGGTCTGATCGCCAGAGGTATCGGTGCCGGTCTGACCACGAAAATAAACGTCAACCTCGGAGTGTCGGAAGACTGCTGTAATGTTGAGGCTGAACTGCAGAAGGTACGACGTTCAATAGAACTCAAGGCCGATGCCATCATGGATCTCAGCACCTTCGGTGACACCAGGACCTTTCGACAGCGGGCTGTTGCAATCAGTCCGGTCATGATCGGCACGGTTCCGGTCTACGATGCTGTAGCCAGATACGGTAAGGACGTGGCAGCCATCACGGTGGACGACTTCTTTGACGTTGTCCGGATGCATGCTGAAGATGGGGTGGACTTCATGACCATCCATGCCGGTCTCACCCAGACTGCCATCCAGCGTTTGCGCATTACTCCCCGCCTCACCCATATCGTCAGTCGCGGCGGTTCTCTGCTGCTTGACTGGATGACCGCAAACGACAGGGAAAATCCCTTTTACGAGCACTTTGACCGGTTGCTTGACCTCTGCCGGGAGTATGACATCACCCTCAGCCTCGGCGATGGCCTGCGTCCGGGCAGTCTGCGGGATGCAACGGATGCCGCCCAGATACAGGAACTGATTTTCCTGGGTGAACTAACCAGGCGCTGCTGGCAGGCCGAGGTCCAGGTCATGATTGAAGGACCGGGTCATGTGCCGCTAAATGAGGTGGCAGCCAATATGCAGCTGGAGAAAAAGCTCTGCCATGGTGCCCCGTTTTATGTGCTCGGTCCGATTGTGACCGATGTGGCACCCGGTTATGATCATATCACTTCAGCCATTGGCGGTGCTCTTGCCGCCGCCCATGGGGCGGATTTTCTCTGTTATGTGACTCCTGCCGAACACCTGCGTCTGCCGGATCAGCATGACATGAAAGAAGGAATTATTGCTGCACGCATTGCGGCCCATGCCGCAGACATAGCCAAAGGCATCCCCGGTGCCATTGACTGGGATAATGCCATGAGTGCAGCGCGCAGGGATCTCGACTGGGAGCAGATGTTCAGTCTTGCGCTTGACCCGGAAAAAGCGAGGGAGTACCGGGCCTCATCAACACCTGTTGATCAGGAGGTGTGCACCATGTGCGGTGACCTGTGTGCGGTCAAGCGAAGCCGGGGTATTCTTCAGTCTGAGACCGACCCTGTTCATTGAATCTCAAAAGACCTGAAATGAACAGGCAAAACACAAAAACACCGGTATCAGACAATGAATCGGGTGCGGAATACTTTAACAAACGGCAAATGTGAACAGCTGTGGATGACCGGTTGTGTAACCGCACTCAATCCATGGATAAACAAACCTCTTATCCACTGAGAACGCTTCTGTTCGGCGGCTGCCTGACATCAATCACACCGGTCATCCCTGTCAGGACTTTTTCTTAATCGCTTGTCCCCCTCTGTTCAGAAAACAGACGGGATGACTATAAGATCTGCCGAAGAAAATCGCGGGTACGCTCTTGTTGAGGTTGCGTGAAAAACTCCTGGGTTTCCGCCTCCTCAACAAGCCTGCCATCCACCATGAAGGCCACCCGGTCACTCACCTCTTTGGCAAATCCCATCTCATGGGTCACAATCACCATGGTCATGCCCTCTTCCGCAAGCCTGCGCATCACATCAAGCACCTCGCCGATCATTTCAGGATCCAGAGCACTGGTCGCCTCATCGAACAACATCACCTTTGGATGCAGAGCCACGGCCCGGGCAATGGCCACCCGTTGCTGCTGTCCACCTGAA
>JAAYDD010000062.1 GCA_012729435.1 Desulfobulbus sp. | reverse complement strand
TGAAGCAAGGTGGTTTTTCCCGATCCGACATCAGCTGTCAGAACCAAAAAACATTTCTTGCTGAGAATACCGTATTTCAGAATAGCCAACCCTTCCTGATGGGTCTCACTCATGAAAACCACTGCCGGGTCAGGAGTCAGTGCAAAGGGTTTTTTTGCAAGCCCGTAATATTTGGTATACATAGATCACTTGTTTCCGAATTGGATTTTCACTGGTTTCAGATGATAATCATACCTTTAGCATACATGACGATCAAAGCTGCAAAAAGAACAATTGCGTAGAGGGAGACTCCGCCGGCAAGCAAGATATTCTTTCTCTTCTCTTTTAATGCCTCTTCTTCTTTTTCAATAAAGGGAAGTGCACAGATAACAGGAACTCCTATATACTCTTCAAGCTCCCCAACATCCTTGAAAGACGTATCAATAAAATCAAGAATAACCAGCGAGCCGACACTCACCCCCAACCCGGCTGCCAAGGCAACAAGCAGGATACGCAAGAAATTAGGTTTAAAAGGTTTTTCCGGAAGACGAGCCGGATCAGCAATTTTAAACTTGCTGCCTTTCTGATTTCGCTCGAGATTCTCTGCAGACTGTGCCTGGAGATTCTGCGCCACGAGCTGATCGTAATGACGCCGCAGCTCTGTATAATCTCTGGTCAGATTATTCCATTCAGCCTCCCGGATAGGTGCGGCCTCTATCCAGCGTTGATACTTTGCAATTTCCCCTGGTATTTTTGCCTGCTCATCACGGATCTGCCGTATGTTTATATCGATTTCTCTCAGCTGAATCTGGAGCCGTTGCGCCTCCATTGTTGCTGTAAGACTCGCCTGACTGCCGGCTGTTGAACGTCCGGAAACCGCAGAAGCTCCACTCGGCAGCTTTTCCAGCTGTCTGATCTGTTGCTGGGTATGCAGAACCTCTGGATGATTTTTTGTGTACTTGGTAAGCAGAGAGTTCAGATAGGCCCGTAAACGTCTCAAACGCTCGGCATTTGTTTCCGGAAATCTTGCTCCGGCTGAACCTGTCGGTGCTTCTATGGCCATCTGCATGGCTGCCAAACGCTGCTGCATTCCAACCTGTTCCTGGAGCATCGCCTTAGTCCGCTCCAGTTCCTGAATCGTATTCTGATACCCCTGATTCTGCGTAACAAGAGCCTGCAGTTGAGCAAGGTTACCTGGTCGCTGTTCAGGCATTTCGTTGAAATACTCGAGCTTATAGTCACGCATGACCTGCTCTTTCTCATCCAGCACCTTTTTGGCCAGTGCCAGTTCTTTCTCAGTATATTTTGAGGTTTCCGATGCCCTTTCCTCCCTGTACTTGAGATTTTCCTCTATAAACAATGCGGCCAGAGCATTGGTGACCTTGACAACCTCCTCCGGATCTCCTCCCTGAAAACTCACACTAAACACATCACCCTGACCGACCGGTACAATCTCGATACTTCTGCGCATGGAACCTATAACGCCCTGAAGGGGAACTCTCTCGCGGGCCTTCTCATACAAAGAGAGTTGCGTTATGATCTTTTCAAGATTACTCTGGCTTGTCACCAGCTCCTTCAAAGTGCCGAGTGCTTCCCGAAGACCGCTTCTCCCCTGTTCCGGGTCCATCCGTGCCGGATTGATCTGCTGTTGTTCGTAGCTCAACAGTGCGGTACTTTTATATACCTTGGGGATACGAAGGTAGTAAAACTGGGCAATTGTCACGGCAATAAGAACGCTGGAAACGATTAACCACCATTTTGCCAGAACTATGTCCACATACTTTTTTATCAGTTGGCGCTGTTTAATATCCATGTTCTCAATCGATTGATGTTGAAATTATCTCATCCAAATGTCAGCAATAGATTCAACTACCTGCGTGATCGGCGATATACACGGCTGTCACGAATCGCTTGTTCATCTTTTGAGCAAGATCGTCCATCGTGCAGACACCATTGTCTTTCTTGGTGACTACGTTGATCGGGGGCCACACTCCAAAGAGGTCGTCACCACCATCTTATCCCTGACCAAGAGCCATCCTCGAGTGATTCCTCTGATGGGTAATCACGATTTTTTGTTCTTGAAATATTTAAATGGGGAGGAGAGCAGCCTCTTTCTGCAGGTCGGCGGCAAACAGACCCTGATCAGTTACGGTCTTTCCATTGATGCATCAACTGAGGAGATCCACCAACGGGTACCACCTGAACACATCACTTTTTTTCGCAATCTGCCACTTTACTGGGAAAACCAACATGCTATCTATGTTCATGCCGGACTGATGCCCGGCTGCCATCTCAGTCAACAGACAGCACAGTGGTGCCTCTGGGCTCGGGAGTCTTTTCTTTCCTCTACAGCCGACTTTGGCAAACCGGTCATCTTCGGACACACCGTCTTCCCGGACCCTTTAATAACTGTCGACAAAATAGGCATTGATACCGGCGCAGTATACGGCGGTGAACTCACCGCTCTGTTGCTCCCTGAACAGGAGTTCATCAGTGTACCAGGACTCCACACCTCATACCAATGATACGCTATGGTATAAGAAAGAACAGGAAAGACCAAGAAAACTTTACAATTCCTCAAAACTAAAAGGAAGAACCATTGCAATATCCGTCACTCCCATAAAGAGCATACATAACCGATCAACACCAAGGGCGATACCTGCTGAGGCATCGATTTTCCCGATCTCCTCAAGAAATAATCTGGGCAGTTCGGTTTTCTGTTCTCTTGTCAGCCGTATCTGAGCAATCTCTTCCATAAAGCGGGATTGCTGTTCTTGAGGATCCACCAGTTCAGAAAATCCATTGGCCAGTTCCAGGCCGGCAACATAGAGTTCGAACCGCTCCGCAACCGTTGGATTTTGCGCACTGCGTCTGGCAAGCAATGCCCGCTCCACGGGGTATTCATAAAGAAACACCGGATGTTCGTTTCCCAGATGCGGTTCAATTTCTGTGACCAAAAGTTCGTCAAACATGTCGGTAAGTAATGCCTCTTTGACACTAACACCTGCATACTGCTCGAACGCATCTGCCACTGTCAACCGATCCCACGGTGCAGCCAGTGAAACAGTGGTCCCGTTCCAGCGGATCGTGGAGTCGTCAACAACTCCGGGCATTGCCGCACACTGCGCGGCCAGAAAGCAAAACAGCTCCTCACATTGCCGCATTAAATCAAAATAATCCGATCCCCTGTGATACCATTCAAGCATAGTGAATTCGGACTGATGGAGTCGACCATGTTCCTCCTTACGGAAACAGTGACAGATCTGGAAAATCCGCTCACATCCTCGCGCCAACAGGCGTTTCATGCATAACTCTGGAGATGTTTGCAGGAAACAGCCCTCACTCATAAAGGGGATAAGGTTGGATTCGGGAATAACAACCGGGAGGCGCTGGGGTGTATCGACTTCTATATAGCTGTTTTCAAGAAAAAAGCATCGGATGGCCTGCAGCAGCTGTGAACGGTGCTGCAGACCGTCAGGTGTCATCATGGTGATCGTTTATTCTTTAACCCTGGTGATATATGTTCCTGTGCGGGTGTCGATTTGAATCTTATCTCCCTGATTGATAAACGGCGGTACCTGGAGTTGAAATCCTGTCTCGACTGTTACAGGTTTCGTATCAGAGCCTGAAGTGTCTCCCTTGGCCCATGGCTCAG
The DNA here is from genome assembly GCA_012729435.1 of Desulfobulbus sp. Lineage (GTDB taxonomy): Bacteria > Desulfobacterota > Desulfobulbia > Desulfobulbales > Desulfobulbaceae > Desulfobulbus. The sequence goes on along the minus strand of JAAYDD010000062.1, from coordinate 5,713 downwards.
CAACAGTAACCTCCAGATTGACGAAGGTGGGCAGAGAAATGTCAATCGGCCGATCCCCGAAAAACAGTACCTCGACCTCCATGTTGTCGATCAAAAAATTCAGGTGATCTCCCAGCTGTTCTTTTGTCAGAAAGATCTGTTCATATGAGGTGGTGTCCATAAAGTGATACTCATTATCCTGAGCGTACAAAAACTGCATCTTACGCTCCTCAAGGTTTGGACGTTCAAACTTATCGTTCGAACGATACGTTTGCGTGAACTGCACCCCGGTGATCATATTCCGCATTTTCGTCCGGTAGAGGGCCTGACCTTTGCCCGGTTTCGAAAAATCGAATTCCGTGATAATATACGGCTCACCATCTATTTGAATTTTCAGACCCTTACGCAAATCAGAAGCTGTATACATGGTTCCATCCATTAACTCATTATTTATTGATTACTTTAGGAATAGAGGATGTTACGGTACGACTGTGTTTTTTGCAACTGCTTCCTGCACCGTCAGTGGCTTTCCTTTCTGAAACGCCCGTTCTCGTGTAGTTGAAACGAAAAGTTTAAACACGTCATCACGGATCAACAATCATCATGCAACAATCAACACCCAAGACGATTTACGCAGGAGTTCTTTCAGATACCCATCTGCATACACCCACCTCTGCTTTTCTCAAGGAGATTCGCATCTGTTTTCACCACTGCGACGTCATCATTCATGCCGGTGATCTCACCGGACCGGATGTTCTCAAGGCTTTTTCACCAAAAACCGTCCATGCCGTTCACGGTAATATGTGCGAAACCTCTGTCCGTCATCAACTGCCTGCGCATCACATGTTCACCCTTGGCCGTTTCACGATCGGTCTTGCCCACGGTGCCCACCTTGGAGCCGACATTGAAACCTCTTTATGGAACCTTTTTCCTGAAGCCGATTGTATTATCTATGGCCATACACACTCACCTGTCTGCCATCGCTTCGGTTCGACCCTTTTTCTGAATCCCGGAACCTTCCGGGCTACCGGTCAATATGGGGCACCTGGCACCTATGCCATATTGGAAGCAGGAGAACAGCTTTCCGCCCGTCTTATGGAGGTTCCACGTCTGCCATGAAAACTCTGTGGACGCCCTGGCGCATGGAGCATGTCCTCGGCAGGGCCCCTGCAATTGCCGGCTGTCTTTTTGAGCCACCGGGATCAGCTTCACAGAATCAATCTCATTTGCTTCTTTACCGGGATGATCTGACGGTTGTGCTTCTTAACCGTTTCCCCTATGCCAACGGCCATCTGCTGGTGGCTCCGCGCAGACATCTCGCCGATCTCACTGAGCTCTCGACCGAAGAGAACAGCAGTCTTATGGCCATGCTGTCAACCTGCTGCACTGTGCTTCGCCGACATCTTCATCCCCATGGTATCAATATTGGTCTTAATCTCGGAGAAGCTGCCGGTGCCGGTATCAGCGATCATCTGCACTTTCATCTTGTCCCGAGGTGGCAAGACGACCATAACTTCATGACTGTCTGTGCCGATATCAGAACGATCCCGCAGCACCTTGAACATACCTTTACCATGTTTGCTCCTGATTTCCACAACCTGCTCACCCCGTCAGCTCGATGAATACCTCACACAAAATGACTCCGATGCTTCGGCAATACCTTGAGATCAAGGAGCAGTACCCCGATGCCATCCTATTTTATCGTATGGGAGATTTTTATGAGATGTTCTTTGAAGACGCGGAGATTGCCGCCCGAGTTTTGAACATCACCTTGACCACGAGAAGCGCCAAGAATGACGAGAACAAAATCCCCATGTGCGGGGTGCCTTTCCATGCGGTGACAGGCTATCTCGGCAAGATGATCAAAGCGGGCCACCGTGTCGCAATCTGTGAACAGATTGAAGACCCAAAAACAGCTAAAGGGATAGTCAAGCGGGAGGTTGTGCGTGTGGTCAGCCCGGGTGTAACCACCGATGATCAACTTCTTGATGCGAAAGCCGACTGTTATGTCAGTGCCCTGACCATTCATCGCCGATCAGCAAAGAACTGGATTGCCGGCCTTGCCTTTATTGATGTTTCCACAGGCCGTTTTTACATCAGCGAAGTTCTATTCTCACCCAAGGATCCGGGCCCACTCATTGATGCTTTCACCCGCCTTCAGCCAGCAGAGCTCGTTCTCCCTCATGGGGAGATGAAACGATCCTCTGATCTTGTGACACAGCTGAGCGCCCACCTTGGAAAACTGTGCCTGACAGAGCGTCCGGATTTTCATTTTGATCTGCAGACCGCATACACTGCTCTGACAGAACACTTCGGCACAACCAACCTGGCAGGATTTGACTGTGAGTCACTGAGCACTGCAATCATTTCAGCCGGAGCACTCATCTTATATCTTCAGGACACACAGAAATCTGATCTGACACACATCAAACTGATCAGCCCGCTGGCTGACAGCGGATACATGATCATTGATGATGCTTCCCGGCGAAACCTGGAGCTGACCGAAACCCTCATAGGCGGACATCGCGACGGCTCACTTCTTGCGACCCTCGACCGGACAAAGACCCCCATGGGCGCACGATTACTGCGCAACTGGCTGCTCTTTCCTCTTCAAAAACCCGGGGAGATCAATAGCCGCCTGACGGCTGTTCAAGAACTCATCCAGCGCAAGAACACCAGATCATCCCTGCGTATCCTGCTCGAAGCAGTCCATGACCTTGAACGTTTGTGCAGCCGGCTGGTTCTCGGTCATGGTAATGCCCGTGACATGAACTCCATGAAGATGTCACTTGCACAACTTCCTGATTTGCACATGCTTCTAGCTTCCTGTTCTGCTCCTCTATTACAGGAGTGCCACATCAATCTTGATCCGTTGGCTGATCTGCATCAACTCATTGACACGGCAATCGAAGACGATGCTCCTGTCAGTCTACGCGAGGGGAATCTCATTCGTAAAGGATATAACTCTGAGCTTGACCACCTGCTGGTTTTGCTTCGTGACGGAAAAAAACTCATACTGGCACTTGAAAACAACGAGCGTGAACGGTCAGGACTGCCAAAACTGAAGATCGGATACAACAAGGTCTTTGGCTATTATTTTGAACTCAGTCGCAGTCAGACCGAATCAATTCCGGATTATTTCATTCGCAAACAGACACTGGTCAATGCAGAACGGTTCATTACCCCAGAACTGAAGGAACTTGAAGAATCCATTCTTACCGCACAAGAACGCCGTCTTGAACTCGAATATTCGCTGTTTCTTGACCTTCGTAATCAACTTGCCGGTCACAGCAGCCGCATATTGCAGACAGCCGCCTTAATAGCCAGACTTGATGTTCTTGCCTCTTTTGCCGAAACAGCTGCCGAATACCGGTATTGTCGGCCGACTATCAATGATGAACAGCACATCACCATTACAGAAGGCAGACATCCGGTTATTGAAAGAAGTATGGAACCCGGGCGCTTTGTTCCCAATGATGTCCGGCTTGATCAGAAATCACACGGACTGCTGATCATCACCGGTCCCAACATGGCCGGAAAATCAACGGTCTTACGTCAAACTGCCCTGATTGTGCTCATGGCACATCTGGGCAGCTTTGTCCCTGCCGAATCAGCCTCAATATGCCTTGTTGACCGGATCTTTACGCGGGTGGGAGCCATGGATGACCTGCGTCGAGGTCAATCAACCTTTATGGTTGAAATGAATGAGACTGCCAATATCCTCAACAATGCGACGAAAAACAGTCTGGTTATTCTCGATGAAATAGGGCGCGGCACATCAACCTACGACGGTTTGGCAATCGCATGGGCTGTGGCGGAAGAGTTGGCCAGGAAGGACGGTGTCGGTATTAAAACACTCTTTGCCACACATTATCATGAACTTATCGACCTCGCTGCAACGAACACCACTATTCAAAATTATTCCATAGCCGTTCAAGAATGGAATGAGTCGATCGTGTTTTTGCATAAAATGGTTCAAGGAGCCACAAATCGCAGTTACGGTATCCAGGTGGCCTCTTTAGCCGGTGTTCCGGAACATGTCATTGCCCGTGCTCACCAAATTCTCAAAGATATCGAACAGGCAGATTATCTCCGTCATGAACATCAGCAGGTTGCAGCTTCCCGTCAAGAAGGAGGGGAACGCCCCCGGCAATTATCTCTTTTTGCGCCTCCACGACACCCGACACTTGCACTCCTCGCCGATATTGACCCGGATGGTATATCACCCAGACAGGCACTTGATCTGCTCTATCAGGCAAAAGCATTACTTAATGAACAGCCGCATTGATACTTTCAAATGCTGCCGACGCCCGTCACATTGCCCGCCCTTTTATACGAACCCTGCCGCACAGAGAACAGGCATGTAAATTTTTGAATTTTTCGCAAAACGGTTCAATTTATTTTACTTTGCTGTCTAAATTCGTTATATTGTGTGAAAATATAGAAGCAGTCCACAACAGCTCTGATATTTTTCGATACATTTCAAACAGTTAATCGGACACTGGTTACAGACATGACTTTTCAATCCGCATTACACTTTCAATATTTGAACCGGAAAAGTCGATGGATTGTCCTGATAGTGCTGTTAATATTCAGTTGCACCGCCTCTTCAGCGCTTGCAAACAGTCCATATATTGCCCGACCTGAGCAGCAGTCCCCTGAGCAGGCCTATACTGCTGCAAAAGCGTACTTACAGCAGCTCGGACAAAACCACACGATTGGCAACAACCGGAACAACTGGCTGACGAGTGCACGTACGTTCCGTCAGATTCATCTCACCGAAAAAAAAGAATCCCTGGGGCCTTTAAGCCTCTACATGAGTGCGAGAACCTATCAGCTAATGTTTGACCGGTTTAAACAACCGCAAGATCTAGTAAACGCTCAAAGCACGTTTCTTGAGCTTGCTGACCTCTATCCGGCTCACTTTCTTGCTGATGACGCCTTGTTTGCTGCTGCCCAGTGCGCGCAACAGCGCTCTGAGCAGCGGATGGCGGGCGAGCTCTATCAAAAAATTATTTCTCTGTACCCCGAGGGTGATCAGGCTGTTAAAGCCCAGACTATTCTTGCTGCGCATACGGTCAAGAGCACCAATAACTCACCGGACCAAAAAGAAAATCTGTCGTCATTACCGTCGAGTCCGCCCTCACTTTCTCCGGCAAAATACTGGTCTTCACAGGACTATTGCCGTGTTGTTCTGCAGGCACCCGGGCCGCTCACCTTTACAAATGGAATTGTAACGCAAACCGGGGATGAGACCCGCCTCATCTCCTTTGACATTAAAGAAAGTCATGTCACAGGGAATTATCTCCATTCGCAACCGGTATCTCAGGGCCTGTTAAAACGAATTGTCTCCAGGCCACTTGATGCAGACACAGTCCGAGTCAGTGTTGAGGTGGAGTCCCTTGCGGAGTACTCGATCTTCAGCCTGAACGACCCGTTCAGGATCGTTGTAGATGTCCGGGGTACTCAGGCTACCACTCCTCCGCCAGCCAGCAGTGCTTCTTCTCTCATCAGTGCCGCCGACAGCTATCAGCTGCCAAAGCCGGCAAAGAGTACACGCCTGAGTACAGAGCTTCTTGCAGCTGACCCCGGCGAACAAAAAAGACGTCCGGCTGCCGGCAAAACGCCGGCAATAAAGAAGGGGAATAAACGTGAAACACTCTCTCTGGCTCAGCAGCTGGGGCTTGTAATCCGAAAAATTACAATTGATCCCGGACATGGTGGAAAAGATCCT
>JAAYDD010000061.1 GCA_012729435.1 Desulfobulbus sp. | reverse complement strand
ATGGCAGATACCGCGTCCAACCCCTGTCCATTTCTTGGAGAGGACGGGTGTCAGGTATATCGTAGCCGCCCTTCCGCCTGTCGCACCTACCCTTTAGAAAGAGCGGTGGAATGGCATCCTGAAACTAAAAAACTGCAAGCTCATTATTTTTTGACACATCACCCTTACTGTAAAGGGCATCTGGAGCCCCGCACCTATACAATTGAGCAATGGGAGCGTGAACAGATGCTTCATGAGTGTAATCTGTACAATGATCGCTGGGCAGAACTTGATGCTTTTTTTTCAACAAACCCCTGGGCCGGCGAAGGGCATGCCGGCCCCTACCAGCAGTTGGCTTTTATGGTGTGCTACAATATCGATGGTTTTCGCGAATATTCCGATCGCCATCACCTCCTTCATAGTTTTAAACTGTCGAAAAACGAACGGCGGCGTATCCTGGATGATGATGGTGCCTTGCTGCTCTTCGGATTTGATTGGCTTGAGACCATTCTGGGTGGTCGGACAAGATTACGCAGGAAATAGGCGATGGACTTTACTTGAATTTCATAAGACAACGTGCTAAAAAGATCGGTTTGATATAAGCGTGCATCAGTATGCACCTGCAACTACACACACCCTGGCCGAACTCTTTGGTGTCCAGTGCGGATATGAGTGTGGGGTGGAGGACAAAACCAAATCTGAGGAGATAAACAATGGCAGCAATCACTATGCGGAAAATGCTTGAGGCAGGTCTTCATTTTGGCCATCAGACGAGAAGGTGGAATCCGAAGATGAAGCCGTATATTTACGGCCCTCGCAATGGCATCTACATCATAAATTTAGATATCACCATGAAGTTGTTCCGGAAGGCGTACAGTGCCATGGTGGATATAGTTGAAAATGGAGGTTCGGTTCTCTTTGTCTGCACCAAAAGACAAGGGCAGGCAATCATCAAAGAAGAAGCCGAACGTTGTGGTATGCATTATGTCAACCACCGCTGGCTTGGCGGAATGTTGACCAATTTCCAGACAATTAAGCATTCAGTAGAGAGACTAAAAAAGATTGAATCGATGCAGGAGGATGGTTCCATTAACCTGTTTCCGAAGAAAGAAATTCTGCAGATGGAGAAGGAGCGAGTTAAACTTGATCGGAACATCGGTGGCATAAAGAATATGCGCAGCCTGCCCAGTGCCCTCTTTGTCATTGATCCTAAAAAGGAGCAGATCGCAATTGATGAGGCAAATAAATTAGGAATACCTGTCATTGCGCTGACCGATACGAACTGCGACCCTGATGGTATTAATTTTGTTATTCCTGGGAATGACGATGCTATACGGGCAATTAAGCTTATGACCGTAATGATGGCTGAGGCTGTGAATGAAGGCAAATCCCGGCGCGGTGAAGAAACAGAGGCCAGTGTTGATGAACTGGAAGAGGAGATGACTGTCGGGTCACAAGAAGAACTAGCGGCAGAAATGGATGAAGAGTAAGTTCCTCTGCTAGGGCCCGTCTTTATATGATGTTCAATGAACCGACGAAAGTCTGGTGGTTTTCGTCGGTTCATCTGTGCTTAGGTCAATTTACTTGAATTCAAAGATTCGTTGTATAAAGGAGTGAGAACGTGAATATAACAAGCCAGATGGTGAAGGAACTGCGCGACAAGACAAATGCCGGCATGATGGACTGTAAGAAAGCCTTGACAGAAACCGCCGGCGATATGGAAAAGGCTGTTGATCTGTTACGACAAAAAGGACTGGCTGTAGCGGCAAAGCGGGCTGGCCGTGAGACAAAAGAAGGAGTTATAGAAACGTATATTCATGCAGGCGGTAAACTGGGAGTTATGGTTGAAGTCGCCTGCGAGACCGACTTTGTTGCTAAAACCGATGATTTTAAAGCGTTTGCAAAAAATGTCGCAATGCACATCGCCGCGGCGAATCCCATTGCTGTGAATCGTGAGGGCGTCCCCGAAGACCTTTTGAAACGCGAGACCGATATTTACACCAATCAGGCACTTGAATCCGGCAAGCCGCAGCAGATAGTGGAAAAAATTGTTGCCGGGAAAATCGAGAAATATCTTGCTGAGATCTGTTTGCTTGAGCAGAAATACATTAAAGATCCTGATCTGTCCATCCAGGATCTGCTCAATGAGCTGGTTGCCAAGATGGGGGAAAATATATCGATAAAAAAGTTTGCCCGCTTCCACATAGGTTGATGTTTCTTCCTGACGATGCGTCGGAATACAAAATTTCCCATTCTTGTGGGTGAGGTTCTGTTGCCGGGAGCGATAAAATGAAATTCAAGCGGGTACTCCTGAAGATCAGCGGCGAGGCACTGATGGGTGAGGGCTCCTATGGTATCAGTCCAGAGGTGATCAAGTTTTTATCCCAGGAAATCCAGGCTTTGCACAACCTTAAAATTGAGCTGGGCCTGGTTGTCGGCGCAGGAAACATCTTTCGCGGAGTTGCCGGAGCTGCAAGCGGTATGGATCGAAGCTCAGCTGATAACATGGGGATGCTTGGAACGGTGATGAACTCTCTCGCCGTTCAAGACGGCCTGGAAAGCCTCGGAATTCCGACTAAAGTCATGTCGGCAATTACTATGCTCAACGTCTGTGAACCGTACGAGCGGCTTAAGGCAATAGAACATCTGGAACGGAAACGGGTTGTGATTTTTGCTGCCGGCACCGGCAATCCTTATTTTACAACTGACACAGCTGCAGTCCTTCGTGCCCTGGAGATTAAAGCCGATGTCGTCATGAAGGCAACAAGAGTGGATGGGGTGTATGATCGCGATCCTGAAAAGGATCCGGGTGCCATACGTTATCACACCCTGACCTTTTCTACCGTTCTGCGGGATGACCTTCGGATCATGGATGCTGCCGGCATTTCTCTTGCCCGTGATAATGACTTGCCGATTTTTGTTTTTGATATGACTAAACCGGGCAATATTGTCAGGGCCGTAATAGGAGAGGATGTCGGTACGCTTATTACCAACTGATATCTGTTCTGCCCACACAGAGCAGCCTGGCATATCCATTAAACCAAGCGTAAACTGCTGTGAGGTACTATGTCAAACATGATTATACCACAACTGCAAGAGAAGATGACGGCGAGCGTTGGAGCCTTGAAGCGTGAGCTTGTCAAAATTCGAACAGGACGAGCGTCTCTTTCGCTGCTTGACGGTATTAAAGTGAACGCTTATGGCTCTCAGATGCCTATGGATCAGGTCGGGTCCATGACAATCCCTGAAAATAACATGATTGTTATCAAGCCGTGGGACCCGCAGTTGCTGCCGGGTATAGAGAAGGCGATTCTTGCATCAGACCTGGGGTTGACTCCACAAAGTGACGGCAGTGTTGTCCGGTTGATTATTCCTCCTCTGACTGGTGAGCGCCGTAAAGAGCTGGTCAAACAGGTCAAGAAGATCGGAGAGGAGTATAAAATCGCCGTTCGGAACGTACGTCGCGATGCTATTGATACCCTGAAGAAAATGAAAAAAGACAAGGATCTTTCTGAAGATGAGGTGTTTCGGCTCCAAGAGGAAGCCCAAAAGCAGACAGATACTTTTATAGCCCAGATAGATGAGATTGTCGCCGGTAAGGAAAAAGAAGTTCTTGCGGTCGGCTGATACTTCATTCGCCTTGAGTGCACGGTGGTAACCGATTTACCTGAATCAGTCCCCCGTCATGTTGCCATTATCATGGATGGGAACGGACGCTGGGCGGAAGAACGTCATCGACCCCGACTGTTCGGTCATAAAGCTGGTGTGGACTCGGTTCGGGAAGTTGTGCGGACCGCCCGGGAGATCGGGATATCGGTTCTCACCCTGTACGCCTTTTCTACTGAAAACTGGAACCGTCCATCAGGCGAAGTCAGAGGTTTGATGACTTTGCTTAAAAATTATCTGCAGGCCGAGCTCAGGACCATGCTGCAGAATGATATCCAGTTGCGCTGTCTCGGCGAACAGGCGAAGTTGCCGATGGATGTGAATCAGATTCTTGAACAAACAATTGCCGAAACCAGAGCCTGCCGGAGCATGGTCCTCAATCTTGCGTTGAGTTACGGGGGACGGAACGAACTCGTCCATGCCGTTCAGGCCATAGTCAGGAAGTGTCAGGAAGGCCGGCTGGATTGGCGTGCAGTATCAGAAAGTACCATAAACGAGCACCTGTTTACTGCAGGCCTTCCGGACCCTGATCTTCTTATTCGCACCGGTGGCGAACATCGCCTGTCAAATTTTCTGCTCTGGCAGGCATCCTACACGGAACTGTATTTTACCGATACCCGCTGGCCGGATTTCAAACGCAACGATTTCTTGCATGCCATCCATATCTACCATCACAGACAGCGTAGATATGGCAGGACAGGTGCACAGGTTGCAGGGAGTAAAGAACAATGAACCGGGTCATCCCTGGAATTTTAATGGTGACGGGATGGCTCTTGCTCCTGTTTCTGGGAACGGTCGAACTCTTTTGGGGCATAGCCATTCTTGGGACAATTTTGGCCCTGCATGAATTTTTCCGTATGGTTATGCCAAAACTGAGCGGCATGTCACTTTATCTTGTCATCGGGTGCTGCCAGCTGCCGGTACTTGCCACGTATTTCGGGAGGAATGACGTGGTTCTTGCCGGGGTAATGTTCGGTTTACTGGCGATTGCCGCACTGGGGCTTTATTGGTTCGGAAAAGTGAACGACGTCCTTGGCTATGTGACGGCATGCGGCTTTTCTCTACTTTACATCGCCCTTTGCCTTGCTCATATTGCGCTGATCCGTCATCTGCCGGATGGGGAATTCTGGCTCACCATGCTCGTCGGTATTGTTGCCGGTTCAGATACGGGAGCGTATTATGCAGGCCGGGCCTTCGGCAAACGTAAGCTCTTTCCGGTAATCAGCCCTAAAAAGACAGGAGCCGGCGTAATAGGCGGGGTGTGTGCCGGTGTGATTGCGGCTGAGATTATCAACCTTCTGCTTCTGAAGATGGCAGACCCGCTCGTCCTTGCAATCGCAGCCACCGGACTTGTCGGTATCGGTATTGCAGGCGATCTGACCGAATCGATGATTAAACGTTCGGCCGGTGTCAAAGATTCAGGTACCATCCTTTTCGGACATGGCGGCATTCTTGATCGCATCGACAGTCTGCTGCTTGCCGGCCCCGTGCTTTATTATCTGCTCTACTTCGGCATTCTTTAATGAAAGCCCTGTCATTGCTCGGTTCCACTGGTTCAATAGGCCAAAATGTTTTGGCGGTGGTTCGACAATTTCCTGACCGTTTCAGGATTGTTGCACTTTCTGCAGGTCGAAATATCCGGTTACTGGCAGAACAGGTCAATGAGTTTCTCCCCGAATGGGTGTCCATTGCCGACCCGGATCTGGTACCCTCGCTGACTGAGCTGCTTCCGAGTAGTTATCGTCATCGGATAGTGACCGGGTCCGAGGGCAACTGTCACCTTGCCAGTCTGCCCTCTGTGGAGATGGTGATCTCGGCTGTGGTCGGAGCAACCGGTCTTCTACCGGCACTTGCTGCCATTCATGCCGGAAAGGATATCGGATTGGCCAACAAAGAGACACTGGTCATGGCCGGCCGCCTGATTATGGATGCGGTTCATGCGCACGGTGTCCGCCTCTTGCCCATTGATTCTGAGCACAGTGCCATATTTCAGGCGCTGGAGGCAGGCCGCCGGGAAGATGTGGCCCGGCTCATCCTCACCGCCTCCGGCGGACCTTTCCGGACATGGGAGGCAACGGCCCTGGCCGGTGCCGTCCCGGATCAGGCCCTGGCTCATCCAAACTGGTCGATGGGCAGAAAGATTTCCATTGATTCCGCCACGCTCATGAACAAGGGCCT
>JAAYDD010000060.1 GCA_012729435.1 Desulfobulbus sp. | reverse complement strand
TGAAAACGACGTTCATATCGTCGGTGCATCCTCCCTGGCTGCCGGTCACAAAACTTTGGTTCCTGAACTCATTGAAGAACTTAAGAAAAACGGAGCTGAAGAGATCATGGTCGTTGCCGGTGGAGTCATCCCGCCGAGTGACTACCAGTTCCTCTATGATGCCGGCTGCAAGGGCATTTACGGCCCGGGTACTCCGATCACCGAGTCTGCCGGCAAAGTAATGGATATGCTCGAGGAAAAATACTGTAAGTAAGTAGTAACAGCTCCGCATATTGGCACAACTGCAAACGGACGGGCGAAAATCCGTCCGTTTGCATGTTCTCCCCCATAAACCTTCACCAATGGTTAGATATGCATAAAGATCCCAGTTACTACATCCAAGGTGTTCTCGACAACAACCGCCTCATGCTGGCTCGAACCATTACTCTTATAGAGAGTATTTTGCCGACGCATCAGGAGATCGCCAAGAGTGTCATCAACGAGCTGCTGCCTTACACAGGAAAGGCTGTCCGTCTTGGTATCACCGGTGTTCCTGGAGCCGGAAAAAGTACCTTTATTGAAAGTTTTGGCACCCTGTTGACTACTCTGGGACACCGAGTTGCGGTTCTGGCCATTGATCCAAGCAGCACGCGTAGCGGTGGTTCGATACTCGGTGATAAAACACGAATGGAGCGACTTGCAGTCAATGACATGGCGTTTATCCGGCCCTCTCCCTCCGGTGGCAGTCTAGGGGGTGTCGCCAGAAAAACCAGAGAATCCATGCTCATCTGCGAGGCGGCTGGTTTTGACGTCATCATCGTGGAGACCGTTGGTGTAGGTCAATCCGAAACCACCGTTGCCTCAATGGTCGATTTTTTCCTTGTCTTGCAGATAGCCGGCGCCGGTGATGAACTGCAGGGAATTAAAAAAGGCGTACTTGAAGTAGCCGATGCCATCGTCGTCAACAAGGCTGACGGTGATAACGTCATGCGTGCCAAGCTTGCCAAACGGCAATATGAAACGGCGCTGCATCTTGTCAAGCCTTCATCACCAAACTGGTCTCCACCGGTCATGACCTGCAGCGCCCTAGAGGAAACCGGTCTCATGGAGGTCTGGAACACCATTATCAGCCACAAGAAAATCATGACCGCCTCCGGTGAACTTGACAAAAAAAGAAAGGAGCAGGCCATGTCATGGATGTGGTTCCTTGTCAATGAGGGACTGGAACTGTGGTTTTATCAGCATCCTGAAATTCAAAAACTCCTACCCGATATAAAGCGACGTGTTGAAGAGGGCAGCATGGCCCCAACCCGTGCGGCTGATGATCTAGTGGCGATGTTAGGCCGAGATCTTCTCCTGTAGCTCTGCCGGCTGGAGTACAATTCAACGGACTCCAGCCGTATCGATTCCAGAAAATTCCGGAAGATTTGCCTGTATCCAAAGACTACCTGATCGATCGGAGCCTTCAGGCGTTGAATTTTGCTTGACGCGCATCACGTCGAAGAGTATAAGAACCGCGTTGTCAGGACAGGCGACCCTGCTCTTTGCATTTGGTCAACGCACAAATCACCGCCTGTCTGTAGCACTTATCCCTGAGCGCAACCGATCAATCACCAGTGTGATAGCCGGGTCCTGTGCAATAAAGAATCACAAACCCCGTCAGGTCCGGGAGGAAGCAGCGGTAGTGACACTCTTTATGTGTGCGGGGGTGCCTGGCTATCCTTTTTCCAGACAGCTTCCCATCGATTCAGGCTGATCTGTCTCATGGTCTGTTCTGTACACACCTTCCAGAAACAGCTGTGTCCTATCTCGTCCTCGCCAGAAAATCCCGGCCACAAACCTTTGCCGAAATAGTCGGCCAAAAGCCGATTGTTCAAACGCTTCAAAATGCTCTTGCCCAGAATCGTGTTCCCCATGCACTGATTTTCAGCGGTATCCGGGGTACCGGTAAGACCACGCTGGCCAGAATAATGGCAAAGGCACTCAACTGTGAACAGGGCCCAGCAGTTGAGCCTTGCAACATCTGCAGATCCTGTCGTGAGATAACCGACGGCACCAGCCTTGACCTTCAAGAGGTTGACGGCGCCTCCAACCGCGGTATTCAGGAAATACGGGAGCTGAAAGAGAAAATCCGTTTTCTGCCGACACACTCCCGTTTCAAGATTATTCTGATAGATGAAGTGCACATGCTGACAGCCGAGGCTTTTAATGCCTTGCTCAAAACCCTGGAAGAGCCGCCGGCTCATGTGTACTTCATGTTTGCAACCACAGAGTTGCACAAAATCCCGGTCACTATTCTTTCACGCTGTCAGCGTTATGAACTCAAACGCCTCACTCACCAGGAGTTAACTGCGCATTTCCAGCGGTTGGCAGCACTTGAAGGAATTGAAATCGAACCTGAAGCACTCGATATGGTTGCCCGCGAGTCCGGCGGGAGCGTCCGGGACGGCCTCAGCCTGCTGGACCAGATCTTCTCCTACTGCGGGAAGCAGGTGCAGGCACGCGATGTGATTGAAATGCTCGGATTAGTCGCACACGAGCTCGTCGCTCAACTGGGGACGGCCCTCCTTCAAGGTGATCTGGCAGGAGTATACCGCCATCTTAATACCCTGTACCGTCATGGCTCTGATCTCCGGCGTTTCACCAATGATCTGCTGACATGGCTGCGTTCTTTAATAGTATGCAAAATCAGCCAGGACCCGTCACAGCTGCTTGAAGTGACTGATGATGAAATAACCAGGCTGTCCGAAACAGCAGTCAACTACTCTTTGCCAACACTGTCAGCGCTGTTCGACCTGCTTTTGGAAGGTCTTGAAAAGATCACCCGATCCCAGCAGCCCAGACTGACACTGGAGCTCGCCTTTATTCGTGCAGTACAGTTTCACGACGTTGTTCCTGTCAGCGAACTCATGGCTCAGCTCGATCGGATGACAGCCGGTATCGTACCGGAATCAGGAGTGCATTCAGCGCCCTTCCCCTCCTTTACTCCCCGGAAAGAAGAGACTGTGCCTGCCCCCGGCTCAGGACACCAGGGGCCGGGCGGGAAAGATCCTTCAATCGCCCGGGAGACGACCGTCGTCGGGAAAGAAAAAGAAATCATACGGCCAGCCCCTCCGTCACAGATTGATCAGAACGTCCGGATAACAGATGCGGCCGGAAAAACAGCACCTGTTCCTGCGCAAACGTCCCGGTCTTCAACACTCACAGCCCGCGGACCTGATGATGACCGATCGGATAAAGATATTTCCTCACAGTCAGTATCAGCACCGCCTGCGGCAGAAACGAAGAGCACCCCGCCTTCTGCAGCAGCAAAAAAACGGATCCGCCAGCACTGGGGTGCCTTTGTCAGATATGTGCACGGCCGGCAGCCGTGGATAGCCGCTGCTCTGCAGATGGCCAAATCCGTCGATCAGGAGGGTGAGGTTCTCACCATACATTTTGACGACAGCATCGGGTGCACCCTCTTAAAACAACCCAAAAATATCGAGGCACTAACTGCATCTGTTCTTGATTTTTTTCAGGAGAATCTGCGTATTCAGTTTGAAGTTCCGGGCTCTACTGCCTGTGCCCTTGATCCAGGCCATAATCCGGCACCTCTTCAAGAGCGACGTGCGCTGGCCAATGACCCGCTGGTGCTCACTGCACTGGAGGTATTTACCGGTCAGGTAGAAGAAATCCGGGTCGGCGAACGCTATCAGACAAATAAAGCCGAACCTGCAGATCCGATTGATTCAGAAGAACAACCTGACAACGACGACTAACGGGGTTTGAGAGAACAGCATTCGTTAACCGCAACAACCAACAACCACACAAATATTTGAGACACCTATGAATATCAGCGACCTGATGAAACAGGCCCAGCAGTTTCAGGAAAATCTGGCCTCGGTACAAAATGATTTGGGGAAGCAGCAGGTGACCGGCACTGCCGGTGCCGGCATGGTGACCGCCACCCTGAACGGTCGAGGCGAACTGCTTACTGTTTCCATTGAAAAGACGATTGTCCAGCCTGAAAACATTGAGATGTTGCAAGATCTCATCGTGGCTGCTGTTAATGACGGGTTGAACAAGGCCAAAGAACTCGGGAAAGCGGAAATGGTCAAATTAACCGGCGGACTTAACATACCCGGCCTCGTATGATGCAGGTCATTCCACCGGCACTGCAAAGGCTCATTACTGATCTGACCAAACTCCCCGGTATCGGTCAGAAGTCAGCAACCCGGCTGGCCCTGTATATACTGCGCCGACCCCCGGCTGAGGCCAAGAATCTTGCCGCCGATCTTCATGCCCTGCATGATGCTATCCATCTGTGCCAGCAGTGCTACACCTTTTCAGAGACCAACCCGTGCACAATCTGCGGCAACCCGAGTCGTGATCTCCGGCTGGTCTGTGTGGTCGAAGAACCCGGAGATCAGATTGCCATTGAAAAGACCGGGGTCTTCCGCGGCGTCTACCACATTCTGCATGGTGTACTGGCTCCGATAGACGGTATCGGTCCGGAAGAGCTCAAAGTACGAGAGTTATACCAACGGGCGACAAGCGGCAGTGTTGATGAAATACTGATAGCCACAAGCTCAACTGTACCAGGAGAAGCGACTGCCTCCTATCTCGCTGATATATTAAAAGAAACAGGTGTTCGCTTAAGCCGCCTCGCCTGTGGGATCCCCATGGGTATGGACATCAAATATGCCGATGAACATACTCTGGCCAAAGCCATTGAATCACGACAGACTGTACATCGTCTCATTTAGCTGCGGCCGGGCTGTATACGAACTTCAGCCATGATGCGCCTCTCCTGCTCTTCGGTTGCATAACCACACACCAAAGATCACATTCTGACCCGTGCCCGTGGCCTGGGCGCCTGTTGCCGGCGCTTGTCCACTGCCTGAGCGATCCGGACTCCTTTCTTCTGTTGTGCAGGCCCAGACACACTCTGCGTCCCAAGCAGGTCAGCACAATGAAAAAAAACATACCAGTCATCTCTCGTCGTCTGAGCCGCTGTCTGACTCCGTGCATGATAAGATAACCGGCGTCCGGTTGACTTCTGCAGGGTCTGTACTGCCATTGTCAGTAAATGAACAACACAGGTTGATCCAAGAAGGCAAAGAAACAGCTGCTGTAGTTCCATGATTTCCTCCTTTGTTTCTACAGAATCTCTTGCTGTTCAAGAGAAAGTACAGGGCTGAACCGGTATCCGATATCATCCATTTATCGCCTTTTTACGACCAGTGTGGGAAGTGCGGTCATGGAGGTCACCCGCTCAACCACACTTCCCATAAGAAGATCACCAAATTCTGTCCGGCCGTGACTTCCGAGAACGATAAGGCCGATACTGTTGGTTTCACTGTACCGGACAATGGTTGCATAAGGTGGCCCTTCCAGAATATCGGTAATGACGCGCACCCCAAGCCGCTCCCCCTGGCCGACCAGTGTCTGCAGGGGCGGATAACTTCTCCGCTTGGCCTCATCCAGCACGCCGTACAAAAAACCCCGTTCAACGGGAATATCAATAACAGTCAGCGCATAGACATCGCCCCCAAACGCAAGACCCAGTTCCAGGGCCCTCTGTCCGGCTGCCATACTGTACGAAGATCCGTCAATCCCCACCAAAATCCGGGAAAAATCAATCTCGGCCTCATAGGGGATCATCATCACATCACAGGGACTGTAGCCGATGACCTTGGCAGCTGTATTGCCAAGGATGAACCTTTCAATCCGGGACCGCTTCGGATATCCCAGAATCACAATCTCAGCCTGTTGTTCTTCCGCCGCATAGAGAATCTCCTCAACCGGATCGCCGACCTTATGAATCGTGTGCACTTCCAGATTCTGGGAACCGGCAATCTGTTGCGCCTCGTCAAGGCAATGCAGAAAAGGCTTATTGAACTGTTCTTCAGCATTATCGATCTTCCATCTGTTCATATTTCCCTCATACCGGGGAGTGATGGAGATGGCGATCAATCGCGCCTTAAAAAAAAGAGCCATGCGGACAGCCTGTTGGAAGGCGAACAACCCTGTCTTTCCAGGTACAACAGCGGCAAGTATGGTGGTGATACGAGTTGGCATGGAGTCTCCTGGAATCGGTTATATATTTCTGGCAGCAAGTTTTTCCAAACGGCGGGCCTTGAACAGACTGGCAAGAATGATTGATGCGCCGATGAGCAGCGCCAGGCACATAACGCCGAAGCTTAAATGGGCTCTTCGTCGTTTCAAGTGGATTTCAGAAGATGCTGGATAGGCGCGGCCAGCAGGTAGATGATGCTGATGAACGTGTCATCGTTGCGGTATCCCCTGGCCCGGCATTTGGCGGCCTGGAAGATG
>JAAYDD010000059.1 GCA_012729435.1 Desulfobulbus sp. | reverse complement strand
CAGGATGTTCCTGGAGGTTGTGCTGTTCCGCTCCCTTTGGCGGAATACCAAGGCGAGTGTCTATGCCGGACCCAAGTTGACTTATGAGTCCAGCAAGTGGCTGTGGCTGTTCGGAATCATGTTTCATTACAGCTTTTTGGTCATAATCATCCGTCACATGCGCCTGTTCCTTGATCCGGTGCCCGGACTGGTGGCATTCGTGGAGCTCGGCGACTCTCTCCTGGAGATAGGCGCACCGGTGATGTACATCACTGATGTGACTATCATACTGGCTTTGCTCTACCTGCTGATCCGTCGTTTCACCAACCGCCAGATCCGTTATATCTCACTTGCCAACGATTATTTCCCGCTGTTTCTGATCCTTGGAATTGTCATCACCGGTATCCTGATGCGATTTTTTATCCGAACCAATGTGGATATCAATGCCATAAAACAACTGGCCTTTGGTCTGGTCACTTTTTCTCCGACAATTGTTACTGAGATCAGTTCCCTGTTTTATGTTCACCTCTTCTTGGTGTGCACTCTGCTTGCCTACTTTCCTTTCAGCAAGCTCATGCATATGGGCGGTGTTTTTCTCAGCCCGACCCGAAATCTGGCCAACAATTCGCGGATGAAACGTCATATCAATCCCTGGAATCCCGACATCAAGCCGCACTCCTACGCTGCTTATGAGGATGAGTTCCGTGAGGATATGGTGGAGCAGGGTATTCCTGTTGAAAAAGAGTTACCGCCCAAGGCCAACGACTAACGCTGGATAATTCAGAATATAAAGGACAGAGCAATGGCAGTAGTAAAGGTAGATAAGTTGGCACGAAGTGTTGCCGAAGGACCTTCGTTAATGACAGGCTCCATTCCGACAAAGGACTGGATGGATGTTCCCGTTGTTTTCAAGCCTGGAAATTACGCCTACACAACCAAACCGGAGATACTACGGTACTTGGACAGCCAAAAGGGCATCAGTTTACCTAATGCACGCGAGTGGAGCCCTGAAGACGATGACTGGAAGCTACCGGAGAACTGGAAGGAGATCATCATTCAGGGACTGGCCGACCGGCTCGATCGTTTCCGGTCTCTGAAGATCTTTATGGACTGCTGCGTGCGTTGCGGTGCATGTGCCGACAAATGCCATTTCTTTCTCGGCACCGGAGATCCTAAAAATATGCCTGTACTGCGTGCTGAACTTCTGCGATCTGTTTATCGACAGGAGTTCACCCGTGCCGGTAAAATTCTCGGCAGATTGGCCGGTGGTCGTGAGATGACTGTCGGGGTGCTGAAAGAATGGTTTATGTATGCATACCAGTGCACCGAATGTCGTCGCTGTTCAGTTTTTTGCCCCTACGGTATCGATACTGCTGAAATCACCATGATGCTTCGGGAGTTGTTGCATCTTGTCGGTATCAGCATCAACTGGTGTATGGAGCCGGTGGCCAATTCGAACCGTACCGGAAATCACATGGGACTCACCCCTCAGGCATTTAAGGGGAACGTTGAGTTTTTGTGTGAAGATATTGAAAACCTGACAGGTATCACTGTCAACCCGAGCTTCAACCGCAAGGGGGCTGAGGTTCTGTTTATTACACCCTCGGCAGATGTCTTTGCGGAGCCGGGGATTTTTACCTGCATGGGGTACCTGCTGCTGTTTGAGGCAATCGGTCTTGACTATACCTGGTCGACCTATGCGTCT
>JAAYDD010000058.1 GCA_012729435.1 Desulfobulbus sp. | reverse complement strand
TGATTACGGCACTATTCTTTATCGACCTGTGATTTTCAACTGTAAACTGAATCAACATAAATGAATACCTCCTATGTTCAGTATTCGCCTTTTCAGTAACCATTATAACAGCTAAAAATGCTCAAGTCAATATTTACTACTTAATTTTGCATTTTTTATGCAAAATATTCGATTAAATTTCTTTGCAACTCTTTTTCAGCTAAAACACTTATCGCTCCAAGATAATCACCAAGTTGACCCCAAGATAACATTTTGTCTAAAGAAATCGCCTATACAAGACAAAGTGCGGAAAGAAAACTACTTCCTGCACTCTGCATTTTATCCATAAACAAAATTTTGTATTGTGTACTTCAATCCCTGCACCTTGCTCAGCATCCAGAAAGCCAGCTTGGGAAGTCCGTAGGGGCTGATAAGGAACGCAATCAGAAGCAGGATCAGACCGTTTTGCGGAGAGTATGTCACCAGAACGGCCACGCCCAGCAGGGCAATCACCATGCTGGCCAGCCCCAGCACCAAACCAGACACATATACCAGAGCCACGCAAGTCCAGACAAACAGGGTAAGCAGCACCATCACCGGCGCGACCACAATCTTCAGCAGTAGCTTAAATACTGTCATTTCATCTCCTCCTCTCGACGATCCAAATACCTTTGACAGAGAACACGGATTGCTTCCAATTCATCCTCGGTTGTGTCTCTCCGCCCTTTTGTCAGCCTGATTTCCTCATATCCCTGAAAATCATCAAGCAATACATCAAACAGTTCTTCCGGCGTCCGACAGACCACGCCGCTGCAATAATCGAGGATGTCCCCAATTTCGTTAAACTCTACCCGGATATATCCATACCGGCTCTTGCAGACCTCCAGCTCCGTATCCAACGCCAGATAGTCCTTGAAAATCTCCAAAACCTTTTCAAAGGTCAACATCTTGCTCTCAACTCCTTTATCGGATTACTTTACTACCTGCCCTTATTATCCGGCAAGCGCCGGTAAAAGGCAAGAATACGGGCAAAAAGAAAAAGCGGAGGAAGGCGCGGCGAAAAGAACGCCGTTCCTCCCTCCGCAGATAGGGTTTATGCCCCTGTTACGAAAGTTTGGAGAGCTGGGTAAGGATTTCCCTAACCCCCTCCCATAGCTGCTCCTGCCGCTGGGATATATCCTCCAGGTCGGCATCGTAAACACGCCCGGTTTCATGCACCCGGCGCGTGAGCTGATTTAAGTTGTTGCTGCTCCGGCGCAAAAGGGAAACAAGCTCCTTCAGCTCCGGCAATTCCAGCTTCACCACATAACCGTCCAGCGCCATCTTTCGCAGATAGGCTTCCCGGTTGGCTGTCCCCAGCTGGGACATTTTCTGCTCGATCAGCTCCAGCTCCTCCTGTGATACCCGGAAGTTTACCTGCACCTCCCGCTTGCGGTTCGGGGCAGTCATCGCTCCTGCTCCCGTTTCTTTTGGGTGACAGGCTTATGGGCGGGCGGTTCCTGTTTGAGCTTATCCCGTACCGAAGTTCGGGGTTGCTGCGCCTTTTCGCCCTTGGTATGGCTGCGCTGCTGTTCCTCCCTCACCAGGTCAATAAAGCCGTCCAGCACAGCCGGGTGACTGTTCAACGCATAACCACGGCGAACCGTATCGGAGTTGTAGTTAGGAATTGTCTTAGCCCATTCCTTATTACGGTGGGAATAGCGTCCATCCCAATCCTGAAGCTGGACGGTGTTGGCCAAGACCAGCATAACCCGGTCCAAACCATAGGTCTGAATCACACCTTTGGCGGCATCTTGGTTAAGGTACATCCCATCAAAATGTTCCCGCACCGCCGCTTCAATAGCCTCCTTGCATTGGAGATTGGCCCGGTTGGAAGCCCGGTATTGTTCCAGTTCTCCATGCTCAGACGCATAGGCGGCAGTGTGAGAATAAGTCGTCGTTGTCCGCAGTTCCTCTTTGGCTCTGCATACATCATCGGCTCGGTTCTCAATACTATCCCGCACCACATCCATGTGTGCAGTCTCCAGCTTTTCAAAATAGCGGTACACATCGGCCAGGGGAGAGGAAGAATCCAAAAGGGCCTGCGCCTGGGCATCCGTCAGCTCCAATTCTTCCATAGCCATTACAATGTCCTCCCGGACACTGTACTCATAGGCGTGATGTAAAATTTCCTCCGGGGGCTGGCTTTTCAGCCAGTCCCGGTACTGATCCTGTTCGGCAGCCATTTTCTCATAAAGAGCCGCATTCAAATCGTTGGCATTCACGTTATCGCACCTCCTCATGTTGTTTTGATTTCTTTTCAGGGTTACGGGGCGGCATCGGGCGTTTCAGTCCTTCCAGCACCGAAGGCCGCGTACTTTTGGCAACTACGGATTCCGGCTGGGACCGGCTCCTGCCGTCCAGATTCAGCAGCGTGTCCAGCTCCACCAGACGGGCGGATTTCACCCGCAGATCGTCCTCATAAGGGAACGGCTTGCCCATTTCTTCTCTGGCGGCGGCCTGCTGCTGGTAGAGATCATCCAATTTTGCTTTCGTAGACTCCAGACGCTGGGGCATCTGAGAGAGTGCATTGTCAATACGGGTGAGATTGCCGCGCGGGTCTGTACCCAGGGCGGTCCGGTGGGTCATCTGGCCTTTCAGCAGGAGCGTATATTCCTGCCGCCACGCATCAAACGCCACGGACATATCAAAGCCCCGGTAACTGCCAATCTGCACCGGGTCGGAGGTTTTGACCTCTTTGCAGGCATCCAGCAGGGCGGCACCGGCGTTCTCTTTGTCGGTCAGAACATCGCCCCGGACTTCCATGCCGATAAAGCCTTCTGCCGGTTGCGGATGAGCTGACAGGGTTTCCAGATCAGCCTCAAAGCCTTTGATGAAGCCCTTGTGCTTTTCAATCTCCTCCGGGAAGTATTTCAGCAGCTGATCCTCCAGCCGGTACTGCTTGCTCTGGTGGTCGGCCTTCATCAGCTTCAGTCTGGATACCTCCACATCCAGGTCCATACGCTCCTTAATACGGGGGTCTCCGGCACACAGGGCCTTGATTTCCGCAAAAGACAGTGCGGTTTCATCTACATCATCACAGGAGCGTACCGGCGATTTAGAAGTCATGATCTGGCTGATGAATTTCTGCTTATTCTCCACAGTCTGCCACAGGTAGGCATCAAAGGTTCCCTCCGTCACATAGCGGTACACATGGACAAGGGGGTTCTGGTTGCCCTGGCGCTCGATACGGCCTTTGCGCTGGGCAAGGTCTCCCGGCCGCCACGGGCAATCCAAATCATGGAGCGCCACAAGGCGGTCCTGCACATTGGTGCCAGCGCCCATCTTTGCGGTGCTGCCCAGCAGGACGCGCACCTGTCCGGTACGGACTTTGGCAAACAGCTCTTTTTTCCTTACTTCGGTATTGGCCTCATGGATGAAAGCAATCTGGTCGGCGGGCACCCCCTGGGTAATCAATTTTTGTCGGATGTCCTCATAGACCGTAAAGGCCCGTTCCGGCTCCGATAGCGGCACAGCTTCCTCCAGCGCATGAAGGGTGGGGTTATCCAGCGCTTTGGCCGCCTTTTTGGACGGGGCTGCCTGGGGCGTGGAGATGTCGCAGAAAACCAGCTGGGTCAGCTTATCCGCCTCGCCATCCCGCCAGATTTGCAGGATATTATCTACACATTGGTTGACCTTGGTTCCGGGTTCGTCCGGGAACAGCTGGTTGATGATCCGCTGGTCCAGCCCCAGCTTGCGGCCATCCGAAGTGATCTTGAGCATATTGTCCACGGATGGGTCAACCGATCCGCTGTGTACTGCGGATGCTCGCTCCGAAAGGGCTTTTACCATCTCCTGCTGGTGTTCGGTAGGCTGGGCTACGATATTGTGGTACTCCACCTCCGGTGTAGGAAGGTTCAGCTGATCGGCAGTCTTGATGTCCGCTACCTCTTTGAATAGGTTCATCAGCTCCGGCAGGTTAAAGAACTTGGAAAACCTTGTTCGCGCCCGGTAGCCGGTGCCTTCCGGTGCCAGCTCCAGCGCCGTGACGGTTTCCCCGAAACGGCTGGCCCAGCAGTCAAAATGGGTCATGCTCAACTCTTGCAGACGGTCATACTGAAGATACCGCTGCATGGTGTAAAGCTCGGTCATACTGTTGCTAACAGGGGTTCCAGTGGCAAAGACAACGCCCCGGCTGCCGGTAATCTCATCCATGTAGCGGCACTTGGCGAACATATCCGATGATTTCTGCGCATCGGTGGTAGAAAGCCCCGCCACATTCCGCATCTTGGTGTATAAAAACAGGTTTTTGTAATTGTGTGCCTCGTCGATAAACAGCCGGTCCACTCCCAGCTGCTCAAAGGTCACAACATCGTCCTTGCGCCCCTCCGCCTGGAGCTTTTCCAATCTGGCCTCCAAGGATTTCCGGGTGCGTTCCAACTGCTTGACGGTAAAACGCTCCCCACCGCTGGCTTCCACCTCTGCGATTCCATCTGTAATCTCGTCGATTTGCTCGTAGAGGAGCCGTTCCTGGCGTTCCCGGCTGATGGGAATACGCTCAAACTGGCTGTGTCCAATGATGATAGCGTCATAATCTCCGGTGGCGAT
>JAAYDD010000005.1 GCA_012729435.1 Desulfobulbus sp. | reverse complement strand
CATCGGCACCGCGTGTCGACGCCACCAGAGCACCTGATATTCCCACTGCACCGAGAGACTGATTGGCAATGCGAAAACCTGAGGCTTGGGCGGTTCCCGGCGAAAAGAGGGCCAGCACCATGAAAACAGGTAAAATTCTGCTCAACTTCCGGTAAACAGTTCTGATAAGGAAAAACATACTGATATCATCTCCGGATTCTTCAGGAAATACTGCTGACAGGACCGGCACTCTTGGTATACTCATCTGTTACATCTCGGATAAAAATAGTGTCGCGACACCGGTCGGCTTTGAGCAGGTCATCTCTCATGCCGACTTTCAACCATTCAACCGGTGTGCCCGCAAGAGATGTGTATCAAACAAAAGACAGAGTGCGGGTTCGGCAGTGGTCGGCGTTTCGCTCATTCTTCTCTGAAAAAAGGGTCAAAAATTGAGAAAGAAAACTGCAATGGATGGGGCCCTGCAAACACGATCTGCAAACAGCTCAGGCCCCGCCCAGGTACGCATTTCGAACCTGGGAGTTTGAAAGCAGGTCCTCCGCCCGGCCCTGCAGGATAATTCGGCCGACCTCAAGAACGTAGCCGCGATGGGCGAGCTTGAGAGCTGCCCTGGCATTCTGCTCAACGAGCACGACTGTAACACCGGCAGTATTGATTGTTTTGATGGTATCAAAAATGGCGCGCACGAGAAGAGGAGCCAGTCCAAGACTCGGCTCATCCAGCAGCAGCAGCTTAGGATTACTCATCAAGGCCCGGCCAATGGCCAGCATCTGCTGCTCACCTCCACTCAGTGTACCTGCAAGCTGTTTCCGCCTTTCAGCAAGACGAGGAAAAAGCTCATAAATCCACCTTCTGGTCTGTGCTGTTTTCTCCTTATCGCGGGAAATAAACGCGCCAAGATTAATATTTTCCTCAACAGTCAATGTCCCGAACACACGGCGTCCTTCAGGCGCCTGACTGATACCCGCATGCACGATCTCGTGTGCAGGGAGTTTGTGTAAAGCGCGACCATCAAAAATAATCTCACCGCCAAATGACCGCACAAGACCGCTGATGCTGAGGAGCGTAGTGGATTTACCGGCACCGTTGGCACCTAAAAGGGTGACAATTTCTCCCTCGGCAACCTGCAGGCTGACTCCATGCAGCACCTCCACATTGCCGTAACGGACGTGTAGATCGCGAATATCAAGCAGCATCAGTTTTAACTGTCATCGTTATCAGTGCCCAGATACGCCTCAATGACCCGTGGATCGCGCTGGATCTCTTCCGGTGTACCCTGGGCAATCTTGCTTCCATATTCGATGACGACCAATCGATCGCAGGCCTTCATCACCAGTTTCATGTCATGCTCGATAAGGAGAATGGTCAGCCCCCGGGCACGCAGACGGACAATCAGCTCAATGAGTTTCTGTGTCTCCTGTTCGTTCATACCGCCGGCCGGCTCATCAAGAATGAGCAGCTTCGGGGAAGTGGCTAAGGCCCGCGCAATTTCCAGGAGACGCTGATTCCCGTACGAAAGATTTTTTGCAAGTTGCTGCCCGCTTTCCTCCAGTCCGACAAAAGCCAGCTCAGCCAAGGCTCTGCCCAACTGTTTTTTCTCCTCCCGTCGCTGACCCGGAGTGTGAAAGAGCGAACCGAAAATACCGGTGTGCATCCGGCAGTGACAGCCTGCAAGGACGTTTTCAATAACCGACATATTCTGAAACAACCGGATGGTCTGAAAAGTACGGGCAACACCCAGTTGGACGATACGATGCGGTGCAAGACCGTTGATGCACCGTTTTTCAAAAATAACCGACCCCTCATCGGGTCGATAGTTCCCGGTAATAAGGTTGAAGACTGTCGTCTTACCGGCGCCATTCGGTCCGATCAGGCCAACGACCTGTCCACGGGCAACGGCGAACGACACTCTGTTTACCGCGGTCAGGCCTCCAAAACGCTTGGTAATGTGATCAAGAACAAGCAGGCTCACAGATCTTCTCCTACCCTGTCCAGACGGTAAACCCGTGGTTGCGGCGGCAGGATGCCCTGGGTGCGGTAAATCATCATAAACATCATCGCAAGCCCATAAATCAGCATACGGGCAGTGGAAAAATCCCGAAAAATCTCCGGCAGACCGATAACCAGAAAGGCTCCGAGAATCACACCGGCAATATTTCCGGCACCACCAAGAATAACGATCATGAACAGAAGAACTGACTCCCAGAAACTGAACGATTCCGGGGAGATAATTGTCATCTTTGAGGCGAAGATTGTCCCGGTCATGCCGGCCCAGCACGCTCCGAGGGCAAAGGCCGCCAACTTGTAGACTGCTGTATTAATACCACTGCCCTCAGCGGCGACATCATCTTCACGAAGATAGTTAAGAGCGCGACCGAAACGGGAATTCTCCAGTGATGTGAACAGCAAGACGGTCATTCCGACAAACAGCCAGATCAGGTAGTAAAAATGCTGAGGTCGTTTAAGCTTGAAACCGAACAGTTCCGGTCTGTCAATCCCGAAAATTCCGTTAGCACCGCCGGTGATGCCAAAGATGTCATTGATGAGGGCGATACGGACGATCTCCACCATTCCGATCGTAACGATAAGCAGATAATCACCGCGCAGATGAATGATCGGTCGTGCCACGATCACAGCAAACAGGGCCGCTGCCAGACCGCTTATCGGTAACGTCCATAAGACAGGCACTCCGTACCGGGTGTTAAGGATGGCTGTTGTATATGCGCCTATCGCATAAAAGGCGGCATGTCCCATGTTGAACATCCCCGCATGCCCAAGGATGATGTTCAGACTCAGACCGAGAATTGTATACAGGCCGATGCTGTTGAGCACATCCAACCAGTAGTGATCAAGAACCAGCGGTGCGGCCAGAAGGAGTGCAGAAAAAACAATGACGGGAACAGGGCCGGATACTTTCATATCTTCTCCGCCACCCGTTCGCCGAGCAAGCCGGTGGGACGGACAATGAGGATGAGGATCAGGACAACAAAGGCGATGGCATCCTTCCAGGCCATGGAGATGTAGGCTGAACTGAGCGACTCAATGACACCGAGTAGCAGACCTCCGAGCATGGCGCCGGGAATATTGCCGATACCGCCGAGGATCGCCGCGGTGAAGGCCTTAAGACCATAAATCCAGCCCATGGTAAAGTTGATCTGCCCATAGTAGATACCCACCATCATACCGGCAGCACCACCCAGGGCCGGCCCGATACAGAAGACGATCATAATCACGCGGTTGACATCAATCCCCATCAGGCGGGCTGCAGCCTGATCAATGGCAGTCGCACGAATGGCCGTGCCGATACGTGTTTTCTGTACAAACAGGTACAGAGCGATCATCATGAGTATCGAGGCAAGGAGGATAAGGATACGCATAAGCGGGATCGGCATGCCCAGAATAAAAATCGGAGTGTTGGGCAGCAGATTCTGCGGATAGACATAGTACTTTGCACCGTAAATGAGCATGATCGCGTTTTGGAAGAAGATCGACGCGCCCAGTGCTGATACTACGGCAGACAAACGATGTGATTCACGCAAAGGCCGGTAGGCAATACGCTCCAGCAGAATGCCGATGAGACTGACCAGCCCCATGACCATCAATGCGAGCAAGCCGACTCCGAGAAAGCCGCTGAGATGCTCCGTCAGCGCAAGCGAGGTCAGCAAGGTCAGTCCTAA
Source organism: Desulfobulbus sp. (assembly GCA_012729435.1). Lineage (GTDB taxonomy): Bacteria > Desulfobacterota > Desulfobulbia > Desulfobulbales > Desulfobulbaceae > Desulfobulbus. Next base: position 12,673 of record JAAYDD010000005.1, on the reverse strand, counting down.
ATAGGCACCGATGGTAAACAGATCGCCATGGGCAAAGTTGATCAGTCTCAGCACGCCGTAAACCATGGTATATCCGAGCGCAATGAGCGCATAGATGCCGCCTATGGCCAGACCATTGGTCAGTTGCTGAAAAAATTGCTCCATCGGCTGTTAAACTGCATGCCGGGACAGCACCGTCCCGGCATGAAAAGAGATTTATAATTACGGCTGGAGAATGAAAGAGCCCTGATTATCCACTTTATAGACCCGATAAACCTCGCCCACACGATCACCCTTGTCATTAAATGAGATCTTACCGGTCAGACCCGGGAAATCCTTGAGCGACTTCTTCAAATAGGTGGAGACCTTGACAGGATCTGTTGATCCGGTGCCCTTAATGGCCTCAATGATGACCCTGAAACCGTCTCCGGCTAAAACAGGGTAGATGGATCTGGGTGCGTTCCCGAATTTCTTCTCAAAGGCCGCAACAAAAGCGCGGGCCTCAGGAGTATCCAGATCTTTCGGCAGCGGAGGTGTGAGGAACAAAAATCCTTCAGCAGCTGCGGTGCCGGCAATCTTAACGAGTTCAGGGTTGTTGACCGCATCTCCACCCATAAAAGGAACAGCCCAGCCCATCTCTTTTTTCTGACGCAGCAGCAGACCTGCTTCAGGATAATAGCCGGTGAAGAAGACAAAATCAGGATCAGCTGCCTTCATCTTCGTCAGTATCGTGTTATAGTCACGTTCACCGGGAGTCAGCGCATCAAAGAAAACGACCGGGATATTTTCGTTCTTAAGATTAGTCCGGGTCTCCTCGGCCAGTCCTTTGGCATAGGATGTACTGTCATGAATGATAGCCACCTTCTTGAACCCGAGTTTACGGATTGTAGCAGTCGCCACCTTACCCTGTTCATCATCCCGCGGACAGGTACGGAAAAAACTGGCAAGCCCTTTTTCGGAAAGCCGAATGGCAGTGGAGCCGTTTGCCACCTGAATAACACCGGCCTCATCGTAAATATTTTGAGTGGCCTCAGTGATGGCAGAACCATAGGTACCAATCACTGCGACGACACCCTGCGTTGCAAGTCTGTTGGCAGCCAGTGAGGCCTGGCGGGGGTCACCGGCGTCATCCTCGTTGAGAATCTCGACTTTTTTACCGTTCACTCCACCCTGCTGATTCAACTCTTCAGCGAGCAGTCCGACCACCTGTTTCATTTCCTGCCCCTCACCGGCCCAGGCACCAGTCAGTGGCCCCATGAGACCGATTTTAACAGCATCCGCGGCTTGGGTACTGGTCACCATGGCACAAAACAGACCTGCAACAAGACACAACAGTCTTTTCATCTTTTTCTCCTTCATTGTAAAAGGCATGAGAAACAACCGGCAGTGCAATTTTCAACCAAAAACTGGTATCAGCAAAGCGACTGGAAGTCAACCTCTAAGCCGGCCTGATCACGAAGTTAAGCCAGAGTGAGGCTCGATCAGGACAACTCAAGGCCAGAGAAACTCTTTAAAAATTTACTGTTCCCCGATCATCTGTTTTCTTTCTAAAAATGCTTGGTATTCGGCCACTGTCGGCAATCTGCCCAGCAGAGCACTGATTGCAGTCACCTCTGCTGATCCGAGAAACACCCGGGCTCCATCTCCAAGCCGGTTGTCAAAATTACGGGTCGAGGTGGACATCACGGTTGCTCCGGGTTTAACACGCGCCTGGTTCCCCATGCAGAGACTGCAACCAGGGATCTCGACACGCCCGCCTATCTGTGCAAACACACTCAAACCGCCTTCCGCCTGAATCACATCCCTGTCCATACGGGTTGCCGGAGCGATCCACAAACAACTTTGAGCATAGGGTTCACCCTTCAATAAACGGACAGCGGCACGGAGATGACTGAGATGCGTCATGCATGAACCGATAAAGGCCTCATCAATGGAGGTCCCCGCGACCGAACTCAACGGCCGGATATCGTCCGGGTCATTTGGACAGGCCAGAAGAGGTTCAATCACTGTCTCCAGATCAATATCAAGAACTGCCTTATACGCTGCCTGTTCGTCTCTGCGCAAAAGAGACGGATCGGCCAGCCAGGATTCCAGGGCGGCGATCCTCCGGAGCAGCGCGTCTCTGCTCTGATATCCATCGGCGAGCAGCTCTTTCAACAGGGTCACGTTGTCCGAAACATTGGCTTTCACTCTGGATAGCGACAAGGCCACAGTACAGGCGGCGGCACTGCGTTCCGCCGAGGCATCACTCAGCTCAAAAGCCTCTTCAACACTGAGATCCTCAACCCCTTCAATCTCCAGAATTGCTCCGGCAAAGAGATTCTTCTTGTCTTTCTTGGCCACTGTCAACAGTCCTTTCTGCAGAGCTGCATAAGGAATGGCATTGACCATATCACGAACTGTAATGCCTGGCCTGCGTTGCCCATGAAAACGGACCAGCACTGACGGAGGCATCTCCAGAGGCATGAACCCCAGAGCTGCAGCAAAGGCGACAAGACCGGATCCCGCCGGAAATGAAATACCTAACGGAAAACGGGTGTGAGAATCTCCTCCGGTTCCAACCGTATCCGGAATCAGCATCCGGTTTAACCAGGAATGGATAACTCCGTCTCCGGGGCGCAGGGCAAGACCACCGCACTGGACCGTGGTTTCAGCCATGCTGCGCCATCGGCCGAGGTCAGACGCTTTGGGGTAGGCGGCGGTATGACAGAAAGATTGCATGAACAGATCGGCCTTGAAGTGCTGACAGGCCAGTTCATCGATCTCCTGCATGGTCATGGGTCCGGTGGTATCCTGAGAGCCGACGGTGGTTATCTTCGGCTGACACACCGTCCCCGGTAACACTCCCGGCTGGCCGCATGCGCGGCCGACCATTTTCTGGGCAAGGGTGTAGGCCTGATCCGGTGCGGGTTCAGGATTGATAATCTCTTTGAACACCGCCGGCCAGGGTCTTCGCAGTTCTTCACAGGCCATGCGAGTGAGGCTGTGGCCGATAATGAGATTGAGCCGTCCCCCGGCACGGTACTCATCAAGGAGCGTGACCGGCGGCTCCTCCAAACGGATCGGCCGACCGTGCTGATCTGTCAAGGTCCACTCCTGAAGATCAAGCGTGCATTCGTCACCGGTTTGCAGACCGGTGACATCGCAGGTAATCGCCAGGACTCCGGCATCGCGTGCTGTGGCGTAAAAAATAGGCGCAATGGTGGAGCCGAGCACAATTCCTCCACGTCGTTTATTGGGTACATGGGGAATATCCGCACCCAAATGCCAGCTCACCGAATTGATCGCCGATTTACGGGACGACCCGGTGCCGACCACATCACCGGCGAAGGCGACGGTTTGACCACTCTGGCGGAAGCGGGTAATGGTCCTGATCCCGTCGGGGAAACGGGTAATACCGAAGAAGGTGGCATGCAGTGGAATATCCGCACGGGATTGCGCCTGATTCCCGGGAGAAAAGTCATCAGTATTGATCTCACCCTCCACCTTATAGACTGTAAATCGTATCTGTTCCGGCAAGGGTGTGCTTTTGGTGAACCATTCAGCTGCCGCCCAGGATTCGAGGACCTCCATAGCAGCGGGATTTTTCCCGGCCAAAGCGACCACCTGTTCAAACGCCTCATAGATCTTGGTCACCCCTTTAAGCGCCTGAGCAGCAAATGCGGCCAGCTCTGTCTTCTGCAGGAGTCGGATCAGGGCAGCGACATTGTATCCGCCTCCCATCTGCCCCAGCATGGCAACCGCGGTCTCCGGGGTCAGATCCGGCACGTGAGCCGCACCCAGGGCGACCTGTTCCAGCCAAGCAGCTTTAATTGCCGCCGCCTTACTGACACCCGGCTCCACCCGGTCAGCCAACAGATCAAGCAGCAACCGCGGTTTATCATGCCCCTGTGTCAACAGTCTGATGATGTCCTCTGTCTGTTTTGCGTTAAGCGGCAGGGGTGGCACTCCAAGACGGCCACGATCAGCAACATCTTTCTGATACTGTTCCAACATATTTTCTTCCGGTTTCAATACGTACAAAATTTCCAGCTCACTCGCTTTTCTCTGTTCATCAGCGGGCTACATCGAAAATCAAGCCCGTCTGATTGATACGCCGTATCAGGAGGTATATGGTGCACGGCACGATCCTTCCGGCGGCCGCAAAACCCGGACAACGGACCTGGACAAGATGATCCTGTCTCGCTGAAATGGAGAAGGCAAAAAGCCGCTCTACCGGAACAGCCCGGTCAGCACTTTCTGTACTCCTCACAGTTCTCTCCGTTCTCCTGCTCTGCCATCCGGCCGAATCGTTGCCAGAAATCGGGGAAAGATTTAGCGACACACTCTTCATGGCTGATCTGCACACCAGGAATACGAAGACCGGCAACCGCAAAACTCATCGCGATCCGGTGATCATCATAGGTCTCGATAATTGCTCCGTGCAGATTGGCGCCCCCCTGTCTTCCATGGATAATCATCCGCGCCTCCTCTTCTTCGACCTCTGCCCCCATCTTACGAAGCTCGGTTACCACGGCGGAGAGGCGATCACACTCCTTTATACGAAGGTGAGCAATGTTCCGTATGACTGTGGTGCCTTGGGCAAACGCAGCCACCACTGCCAGCGTTGGTGCGACGTCGGGCATATCGCCCATATCGACTTCAATACCTTCCAGCATTTCCGGGCCTGTTATGGTAATGCCGATATCGGTCTGCTCGATCCAACACCCCATGCGGGCCAGATAGGCCAGGAGTTTCGTGTCACCTTGCAAGGATGGAATCGGTACGTTTGTCACAGTCACCCTGCCGCCGGTGACGGCCGCAGCAGCCCAGAAGTAGGAGGCGCCTGAGGCATCCCCCTCAATGGTATATGTTCGCGCCTGGTATCTCCCCTGGGGTATCCGGAAAGCAGAAAAGTCGGGGGCAGCCTCGACCCGGATGCCAAAGTCTGACATAACCGACAGGGTCATGGCAATATACGGTTGCGACAAAATTTCACCGCGCACCTCCAGCGTGGCCGGGCTGACGGCATATGGTGCAACCAGAAGCAATGAAGACAGATACTGACTTGATCTGCCTTCCGGCAGCACCGTATGCCCACCGGCAAGACCGCGGCTGAAAAGTGTCAAAGGCGGGCAGCCCGTCCCTTCATCGCTTACAATATCAACCCGCCAGCCACGCAGGGCTTCGATCAGCGGAAGAATAGGCCGCTGAGCCATGCGTTCATTCCCGGTGATACGAAAACGACCATGGCCAAGCGCAGCAACCGAGGTAAGAAAACGGGTCGCAGTACCGTTGTTGCCTAAAAAAATATCAGCACCGGGTTCCATGATTCTTCCATTACGGCCATGAACCAGCCAGCATGCCGGGTCACTGTCGTCGCAATCAATCCCCATGGCTCGTAAAGCCTGAATGGTAAAAGAGGTGTCCTCACTGGCCAGCGGACCGTGCAGCCGGGAAGAACCATCGGCCAGGGCCGCCGCGATCAAAGCGCGCTGGGTCAGACTTTTTGAGCCTGGAACAGTAACCACAGCGTTAAGGGTCTGGACGGGCGTTATCGTGATCATCGATGCATAATAAAACAGGTGTTAAATCGTTCTTTTGGTCGTTAAAGCCTTAATCAGAGCCTGGCGCATGACTGCATGAGGAGCCTTTTGACCGGTCCACAGTGTAAACTGCTCTGCCCCCTGATAAAGAAGCATCTGCAATCCGTCAATTGTCTGACATCCCCTGGCCCGGGCTTCGCGAAGCAAACGGGTTTCCAGCGGTACGTAAACAATATCCATGACCACGGAAAAACGAGCGAGCAGCTCCGGGCTGATCGGCATCTCCTGCTCATGCGGTGCCATACCCACCGAGGTTGTATTAACGAGAATATCAGCCCTGACAGAGGGCAAGATGTCTGCAGAGACAAAGGTCCCGTCCAGTTGTGCTGCCAGGGTCTGTCCTTTTTCTGGAGAGCGATTCCACACCAGAACCTGTGCTCCCGCCTCAACCAGACCAAAACCCACAGCCCTTGCTGCACCGCCGGCTCCCAGGATAAGAGCAGTGCTGCCGGATAACCGGATGACTTCAGCAAGGGCACGGTTGGAGCCAACCCAATCCGTATTGACGCCTCTGCACATCGGCGTTGCTGCCTCTTTCCGGCTGAAGATCAGTGTATTGACAGCACCGATTTTCAGAGCCACAGGATCGATCTCATCCAGAAGCTCCATGACAGCCACTTTAAACGGAACAGTGACAGAAACTCCGACAAAGCCCAGGCTGCGCAGTCCACGAACGCCTTCCGTGAGATTATCCGGCTGCATCGGTATATAAACACCATTGATCCCCAGATGTTCAAAGGCGGCATTATGCATTATCGGGCTCAGTGAGTGGTCAACCGGGTCACCGATAATACCGAAAAGCCGGGTCTTGCCATTGATCTTCATACTGACTGTAAAAGAGACCTCAAAAGATTCATATCATGGGCTGTGATCTGTCCCGGTGCAGTCGCCTGCTCCGGTGAAGGGGCGACATAGGTCATATACCCTCCCAGGTAGAGTGTAGCCAAACGACTGATGGCCCCGATCGCACCCATACAAAAGGCACTGAGCCGAAAACCGGCAGCTCCGGCCTCGTGTTGCAGGTCAAGTACCCGCAGTACATCCGTTGGTGTTCGGGCAGTGGTTACGATTTTACCAATGTCAGCGCCACTTGCCATCATCTGCTCTAAAATGACGGCCAACTGTTCATTCGGTGGTGTCTCATGAAAATCATGGTAAGAGAGAACGACCTCAGCTCCTCTTTTCTGTGCAGCGGAAAAGAGGACCTCCCGCCATTGCGGATCGGTTCGCAGCTCAATATCCACATAACTGGCACCAGACTCCACCGCCAGTTTCAACTGACCGATCCGGTGTTCTTCCTGATTGGTAAACAGTCCGCCTTCCCAGACCGGTCGGTTAGTCACCAGCACGGGTTTCCCTAAACCGGCGATACTGTCAGCTGTCAGGGGAGAGCGCAGGCCATCGAGCCGGATCTCTATCACGTCAATAAAACCCGACAATGGTGCAACAATTGAAGATATGGCAGGTCCGTCTGTGGTCAGCACGGAAACACAGATCAGTCCGCGGTTCATCCGGATCATCCCTCAAGCCGGAGAGTGCCGATGATGGATTGAACTGACTGTTCACCCTGCTCCAGAAGATACTTCTGTATACCGGTCAGAATTTCACAGACAGCGGATGGATTGTAAAAATTTGCTGTCCCCACCTGAACCGCAGTGGCGCCTGCCAGAAGAAACTCAACGGCATCTTCAGCGGTTCCAATCCCACCGATACCGATCACCGGAACCCTGACAGCTGAGGCCACCTGCCAGACCATGCGTAAAGCAACGGGCTTGATGGCCGGGCCGGACAACCCGCCGATGATGTTGCCGAGTTTTGGTCTTCTGGTTCTCACATCAATGGCCATACCAATCAGTGTATTGATCAAAGAGATTGCATGGGCACCGTTATCCTCGACAACTTTTGCCATGGTCACAATATCTGTCACATTGGGTGACAACTTCACGATTACCGGCAGATGTGTGGATTCCCTCACCGCTCTGGTCACCGCAGCCGCCATTTCCGGTACAGTACCAAATGCCACACCGCCTTTCTTGACATTTGGGCATGAGATGTTGATCTCAAGACCGTCAACTCCGGGGATATCAGTCAGCCTGGCGGCAAGCTCGGCATACTCCTCTATGAAATCTCCAAGAATGTTCACAATAACCCGGCATTCACACGTTCTGAGAAAAGGCATCTTTTCGCTGATAAAACGATCCACTCCGACATTCTCAAGACCGATGGCATTCAGCATTCCGCAAGGCGTTTCGACGACGCGCGGTGGCGGATTACCGGCCCGTGGAGCAACGGATATGCCTTTTACCACAACTCCACCGAGTTCATGGAGTGGCACGAGAGAGACAAATTCTTCAGCATACCCGAACGTCCCCGATGCGGTCATGACCGGATTGGTCAACACAAGCGGTCCAAGCGAAACCGACATATCAGGGGCTGTGTTCATCTGTTCCATGCCACCTCCTCGGCATTGAGTACCGGACCCTGCCTGCAGATATGGAGATAACGATCTGCGGTCCCGTGCACCGTACACCCAAGACAGGCCCCCAGCCCGCAGGCCATATGGGCTTCGAGAGACACCTGGCAGGGGATGCGACCGGCAAGACAGAGTTGCGCTGTCCTCGCCATCATCGGCGTCGGACCGCAGGCATAGCACCTTTTCACCCCGGTTAAACAGGGGCCCAGCAGGTCGGCAACCAGACCATGATACCCGGCACTGCCGTCATCGGTGGCGACTTCAACCTCACAGCCAAGGGCGTTGAACTCAACCGTCAACTGATGCAATTCCCCGGCGGTGCGAGAACCAAGAAGCACTGTACACGTTCGTTGGCTCAATCGCAGTTCCTCGGCAAGAAATAGCAGCGGCGCAATCCCGATGCCACCTCCGACCAGACAGACACGATCTGCATCATCAATATCAAACCCGCGGCCGAGCGGACCTATCAGATGGAGCACATCTCCGGGTCTCTTAGCGGCAAGAAGTTCAGTCCCCCTGCCAACCACACGGAAAAGGAGTTGAATGGAATGAGTATCACAGCGGCGATGCACTGAAAACGGCCGCCGCAGAAGTGGATCAAGGTATGGACCGCATGCAGCCATCACGAACTGGCCCGGCTGAGAAGAAGAGGCTATTTGCGGTGCTGACAGCGTCAGGCGATAAAAAGTATCAGCAAGCTGCTCCACAGCCACTACGCGAGATTTTTCCTGGAACTCAGACATAGAAGACGATACAACAAAATAGGAAAAGATTATTCAGAGTCTTTTTACTCAACAGGAAGGGATAACACCATGGATACTGTATGGCTTGTGCTCGCAGCGGTTATCGGCGCTGCAATTGGGTCTTTTCTCAATGTCGTTATCGTACGACTGCCTCAGGAAGGAGCTTCGATAGCCTTTCCACCCTCGCACTGCCCGCAATGCAAGCATACACTTGCCTGGTATGAAAACATCCCGGTCATGAGCTACCTGTTTTTGGGCGGGCGCTGTCGATCGTGCCGACGTTCCATCCCGATCCAATACCCGCTGGTTGAAATCGCCATGGCCACTCTTGCGGCTCTTTTGCTCAACCGCTATGGGCTGAGCGTGGAGCTGGGTTATTACTCCATCTTTTGTTCCAGCCTTCTGGTTATCATATTTATTGATATCCATCACCAAATAATTCCAGACAGAATCACTCTGCCCGGTATTCTCATTGGTTTTTTCGGATCATTTTTTGTGCACACCATTACCTGGCAACAGGCAGGTCTTGGCATACTGTGCGGTGCCGGAAGTCTTTATTTAGTGGCGGCCTATCATGCGAGCCTGACCGGCAGAGAGGGTATGGGAGGAGGTGATGTCAAACTGCTCGCCATGATCGGTGCTTTTCTTGGCTGGCAGTGTCTGCTCTATGTGATCTTTGCCAGCTCTGTTTTTGGCTGCATAGTAGGTGTGATTGTAATGAGGCGGCAGAACAAAGGCGGCCAAACCCGAATCCCTTTCGGCCCGTTTCTCGCCCTGGCTGCCTGTTCCTACCTCTTTCTGGAAGATCATATTCACCGCTTGTGGCAGTTGTACATCACCACAGCAGGTCTCTGATATACCCAATAAAAAGGCCCCGACCGGAGTCGGGGCTTTCATTCTTCCTGTTATAGTTCACGCTTCAATCTCGTGTTCCACACCTAACGCTATCTTGTAAAGTACCGTAAGAATAAAAAATCCTGTGGCCCAGACACCGAGGGTTACAAAAATTTCATTGATATTCGGATAGTATTCAACAATTTCATGAATTGGTGTCGGCAGGAAGCCTGCTAGGACAAAACCGATACCCTTATCCAGCCAGAAGGCAGTGAATATTGAAGCACAACCGATACCAAGCCACAGATCGCTTTTTCGTCTGGTATACGGATGGGTGATCAGGCTGATGCCGACCAGGAACAGGATAACAAAGCCCCACATAAAGGGAACCAGGTTATTGTAGACATGCCCGTGATGCTCCAGACCGAAAAACAGATACTGCAGAGAATGCTGATGACCGGGAATATCAGAGTAGTAGCCGACAAAAAATTCAAGGCTTAGGAAAAATACGTTCGTAATTGCAGCATAGGTGATAATGGTCACCATCTTATCGATCGCCTCTTTCCCTGCATCGAAATTTGCTACACGCTTCAGGATCAATGCCATCACCACAATGAGGGCCGGTCCAGCTGCAAACGCAGAGGCGAGGAATCGCGGAGCAACAATGGCGGAAAGCCAGAAATGTCTGCCGGGCAAACCGCAGTACAGCATGGCCGTAACGGTGTGAATGGAAAAGGCAAAAGGGATGGACAGGTACACAAAGAAATAGATCCATTTGGGTGGAGCGACCTGTTTCCTCTCTGCTGTCAGAATAACCCAGCCACAGAGTGCATTCAGGATCAGGTATCCCCATAGAACACACATATCCCAGAATAACATCGAATGGGGAGTTGGATGCAGTATGACGTTCAAAGCACGGAGCGGTTGTCCAAGATCAACCATAATGAACATCATACACATCAGCAACGAGGCAATGGCAAGAAATTCACCAAGAATGGTGATCCGTCCGAACGCTTTGAAGTTATGGATATAATACGGCAAAACGAGCATAACCCCTCCGGCGGCGACACCGACAAGAAAGGTAAATTGCGCAATGTACAATCCCCAGGAAACGTCCCGGGTCATACCGGTAAGAGTCAGTCCGACGTAATATTGACGCAGATAGCTCACAACCCCTACAGCTATAAAAAAGCCGAGAAAGGCCAACCACATCCAATAGTACTTATTTCCTTTTAATGCTTTTTCAAACATGGGGCCCTCACACGATATAAAAGACTGAAGGGATAGTTCCGAGAGAAGGGTTCCTTTGAATGGTCTGCTTTTCCTTCAGGATCTGCCTGATCTCGGAGTTAGGGTCTTTCAGATTACCGAACACCAAGGCCTTACTATCGCCTACTGCCTCAACACAGGCAGGTTGCAACCCGGCTTGAACGCGCTCAACACAAAAATTACACTTCTCGACAACGCCACGGGTTCTGGCAGGGTAGTCACGGTTTATATTTTCTATAAACGGCCGCGGGTCACGCCAGTTAAAACTTCGGCTGCCATAGGGGCAGGCGGCCATGCAGAATCGGCAGCCAATACACCGGTGATAGTCCATACCGACAATGCCGTCTTCGTACCGGTAGGTTGCCTTTGTCGGGCACACACGAACGCATGGCGGATTATCACAGTGATTGCACAGGATCGGCAGCAGATGAGTCTGATTTGCCTCATCCTGATATAAGTTAGGTGACTCGGCAAACGCATTCTCGAAATGAGTCATCCAAATCCATTTGATTTCATCTCGTTTTTCCGGAAATTTCGGAACATTATGGATCTGATGACAGGCATTAACCGCCTTCTCCCCCAGACTTGGATCCTGTTGAAACTTCTTGATATCGATAACCAAGCCGTAACGGATGGTTTCAGCAGCTTTCTGCTCCATCTCAGCCCCTGCTGCAGCTGCAGCATGAGCCTCATCAACACCGGCAATCAGTCTATTGACAATCGTCGTTCCCCCAAGTCCGGCCAGAGTTGAAATACCGGCTACTTTGAGGAAGTTTCTTCTGTTTGTATCCATTTGTTTTTCTTCTCCTTAGCCGTTATTCTACAGGAGCCAAGTGGCAGTTCCAGCAATAAGGATTGACCGAGGTGTAATCATGACACCTGTCACAAAAGCGGACTTTACTTGTATGACACTTCATACAGGTCAGCATCAGACTCTTCTGGTACTGTTTGCCGTCAACTTCAAAAGTACCTCGCTCACCATCACGTAGCACCTCATCACGCCAGACGTTGAGGAGCTTCATGTGCTCAGCCCTGATTTCTGCAGCGGGCAGCACACAGGTCTTAGCATCTTTCGGCAGTTCAAGATCCGGTACCGCCCCGGCGGAGCCACGGTTGTACCAGACGGGTATGGTGACGAACAGGACAAAAATAAGCAGTCCCGCGATTATTTTACCGCTATCATACATCGCTCTTCCTCCCTTCCTGGCTGGTCATTAAACCATGGTCCTGAGCCCTTCGGTCAGGTCTTGACGTTGTTCACCTTCAATCACCAATGCGTTACCTACGAGCTCACTCAAACCGGCCACCTGAACTTCAGGGACCCAGTAATCCATGAGCGTAGTCAAGGTTGCCCGGTCAATGGCACAAACACATCCAAGCGTGTTTACTCCATGTTTTTCATGGACATACTTGACCGCATTTGCCCGGGGCAGACCCGATCGCATCCGGAGCTCCATAATTTCGTCGGTATTGAGAGCGGTTCCTGAACCGCAGCAAAACGTTTGCTCGCGGATAGTATTTTCAGGCATCTCGTACCACTTTTCCACGACATGATCGAGAATATAACGCGGTTCTTCCAGCAGTCCCATTGCTCTGGCAGGGTTGCATGAATCATGGAAGGTCGCGGTAACATGTGCGTTGCGGCTCTTATCAAGAGTAATCTTATTATGCTTGATCAGGTCTGCTGTGAACTCTGAAATATGGATCATCTTTGTTGACGCCGCATTATCAAAGACTGTGCCGGTGAGAGGCGACCGAGGCACTTCAAGAAAATCAGCAGGTCCGTTCAT
>JAAYDD010000057.1 GCA_012729435.1 Desulfobulbus sp. | reverse complement strand
CCCCTGCCGGTGTTAGACTATCCTCCGGCTCTTTATTCGTCGGGTGAATAGACAAACACTCTAGAGCGCACTGTTTACCGGTGCGTAAACAGCAGTCCTCACCTCTCCATGATACCTGTCAGCGAGGCAACGACCTCAGTCTCAACTTTGGAGCTCCTTGCTCCTGCCGGTACACTGCAAACGTTTACGGCCGCACTTCAAGCCGGAGCCGATGCGGTTTACGTGGGAGCACCGGGATTCAACGCCCGTGCGCTGGTTCGGGATTTCTCACTGGCTGAAATCGCAGCCATGACTGAACAGGCTCATGCGCATCAGAAAAAACTCTACGTGGCCATGAACAGTCTCATCAAAGAGGATGAGATTCCCGGAGCACTGGAAACGCTGACCACGCTCGCAGCCATCTCCCCTGATGCGCTGATTATCCAGGATCTCGGGCTTCTGTATCTTATCCGGCGTTTTTTCCCCCAACTCAAGGTTCATGCCTCAACCCTGATGACGGTCAATCATTCGGCGGCTGCCGATTATTTTGCCGAGCTGGGATTTGAGCGTATTGTCCTTGCCCGGGAGCTGAGTTTTGCTGAAATTTACACCATTCATCAGCATACCCGGGTAGAGCTGGAGATCTTCATTCATGGTGCCATGTGCTTCAGTTATTCGGGGTTATGTCGTTTTTCCAGCCTTTACGGGGGTAAATCAAGTCTGCGCGGACGGTGCGTGCAGCCTTGTCGGCGCCGGTACGAATGGTCCCGCCAAGAGCGGAAAAAGAGCGGTCGCTCTGGAAGCGGCAGTTATATTTTTTCAATGAACGATCTCTGCGGAATCGACTATCTGGCCGAAGCAAGAGCCGCCGGTGTGGTCAGTTTGAAAATAGAGGGCCGTTTACGTTCCGTGGAGTATGTGCGAAACACCGTACGGGCCTACAGACTGGCTCTTGACACCCTTGATGACGGACCGAAAAGACGGACTGCAGTACTGGCGGAGGCACATCGGCTCCTCGATGCGGCCATGGGGCGCAAACGTTCTTCAGGATATTTCATCGCCGGCAGAGAAGACAAGATGATGGTTCCGCACCTTTCCGGCAGCATGGGTACGGTTGTCGGGAAAGTCTCCCGTCTGGACATCGTGAGACACAAGGGCGGGACGACCGGAGCAAACATGCAGGTGAAAGTTCAGACGCCGATACGTGTCGGAGATCGTCTGCGATTATATGAGGAGCGGACAGGAGAGCGGAAGAACTTCACGCTGCGAAGACTTTTTGTCAGACAACATCCGGTTCTTTCTGCTGATAAGGGACAGACCGCAAGTATCCATCTGGAGGGTCATGAGTGGGGCAGCCTGCGGCAACCCTTTCGCGGCCTTCTCTTTCGGGTGGATATCGGTACACGGACAGAAAAAACCGCCGCTCCCTTAACTCACCGGCTGAAACATGTTCCGCTCCACTCTCCCTCTGGAAACGTTCTTCAACCGGCGTTGGAGGTGTTGGCCTTTGAGACTGAAGGAGACGCCCGATCAGAACAGCAGAGTAGACGACGCCGTTCTACCGGATTAAGGGAGCACCTGCCTGCAGAAAAACCCATGGAGTGGTGGCTGAAGGTCCGGACGATAGATTCGCTCACCCTTCGTTTTCCTTTCAAGATCGCCAGGGTCGTGCTTGATATGAACAGGGAAAATCTGGAGCAGGTTGCAGCAGGCAGGCGCAACCGTCAATCCGGATCCATGCAGCTTGTTTGGGCTTTACCGCCGGTGATGCTTGATACAGAGCTGTCCTGGTTTCGCAAGGTTATAGGGGAACTGCAGGAGCAGGGCGAGGATCATTTTCAGATCAGCCATATCGGTCAGCTCGGCCTGTTCCCGGAATATGGCAGGGATCCGGGGAGCCGGCAGGTACAACTCTATGGTGATTACACCTGTAATGTGTTAAACAGTGCCGCCTTGCACTTGTACGAAACAAGAGGGGTGACCGGTATACAGTTTTCGCTGGAAACAGATCAGTCTACACTGACTGCAGCTCTTACCCACTATCAGAGGAGTCGTCCTCACCGCCTTGCAGGACCCATGCAGATCGGTCTTTACGTCCATGGGCGGCCACCTCTGTTTACGTCACGACTGGCTGCTCCACATTTCAAGGGTCAACGCGGTTTCATCAGTCCACGCGGTGAACGATTCTACCTCAACCATGGAGAAGATGCCGTCCATGTCCATTCTTATGTCAGTTTTTCTCTCTTGCCGCACATAAAAGAATTGCGCTGTGCGGGGATAAACTATGTTGTTGTGGATATCAGTCAGGGCCAGCCGAAAAATATGGGTGTCGAGATGAGAGCACTGCTCGCCGGTCGTGGTACACTGCCGGCTCACAGCACCGGTAATTACATCAGCGGGCTCTCGTGATGATGAATGAAACCGGGGCGTGGATATGGTACGTGTGAACCCGTTGCAAATCAGAAGGTTCACCCGCAAAGCCTGATTGGCTGCGCTTTTCTGCCGACCTCTCCGGTAAGGTGTACGGAGAAGGAGATAAGAGCGGTACTTTTTCTGCAAGAGAATCGCAGGTCACTCCCTGATTTCACTTTTTGGACAGAGTCTGGTGTTTTACCCCGGTACCGTACGTAGAAAGTACTGCCTGCCAAGACGTTCAACAGTACTCTCGTGTGGTTGATGTCCGCTCAGAAAACTACTTATTTTTATATGAATTCATCAGGACCTGCTCCAGGTTTTCGCAACGTACGCTACCATGACGAATAAAGATATCATCAGACGGCTTTCTGCAGTTCTTAAACCTCATTCCAGGAAACTAGTTGTCGCCATGGTGACAATGGTTGCCGTCGGCGGATTTAATGCTCTGCAGGCCTATCTGGTCAAGCCCCTTCTGGATGAGATCTTTATTAAAAAGGATGCCACACTT
>JAAYDD010000056.1 GCA_012729435.1 Desulfobulbus sp. | reverse complement strand
GGTGAGACGAGTGCCGGTCAACAGGATTACCCCTGCATTCAGCGCCTCAGCGGACAT
Organism: Desulfobulbus sp.; assembly: GCA_012729435.1. GTDB lineage: Bacteria > Desulfobacterota > Desulfobulbia > Desulfobulbales > Desulfobulbaceae > Desulfobulbus. The sequence continues at coordinate 1,669 of JAAYDD010000056.1, read as the reverse complement.
CCATTGTCCCAGCCGGCGTCGATTCACAGTGGCAACCACCGGTTCCTTACCGGTTATTACCGCACTCTGCCTAGGAGTAAATACATGCTGGTGAAAAAACTCCCGTTCCAGCAATTTCGCAGGCATATGGCAAAGAAGTCCATTACAGGTGATACCACCGGCACAAACCTTGGGACCAACAACCGGCTTCCGTTCAACGAGCACCACCCTGACTCCATGTTGAGCCAAAAGTGTGGCACAGGCCAAGCCGCCCGGTCCGCCCCCCACGACCAACACCTCTGTTTTATTCATATACTCAGTACGAATACACCGTGTTGCTGCAATCAATTCCGGCAGAAGGCCGCTCCCGCAGAGTAGCCGCCCGATGAACGCATTTTCCCGTCCGACTGTCGTCTTTACGATCTGTTTACGGTGGTCTGACCGATAATGCTCGGATACGTCGTCTTTTTACTGTGCATCTCTTTTTTCACCAGCGCCTCACAGGAACCTCTTTATTCAGATCTGTTCGGTCATTATCGTCTGCCGGCGCCACCTTACCACACAAAAAACAGGATGAAACCCCTGCATGACAGAAGAACCTGGAATACCTTCACTTTAATCAATTACTGCTGATTTCTGTCCACTCTTCACTGTACAAGAACATGCATATCTGTGTATTCTGATCCATCGTACTGGAGCATCTGTCTGCTCCAACCTGTAAACGTTCTACTTCCTTTAGCCCGGGTGTCACTGTGATCGCACAAAAAAAAGAAACATTTCTCAAGGATTATCAACCGCCGAATTATCTTGTCGACCGGGTTGATCTTCGAGTTGAACTTGATACTCAAGCCACTGTTGTTCAATCCAAACTGCTCTGTCGCGCCAATCAGTCGACAGGAGAACCCCTCATTCTCAACGGTAAACGTCTTGAACTGCTCCAGGTTGCATTGAATGGGAATGTGCTGACCGAAAACGAATTCACATTCACAGACGGCCTGCTGACCGTTGATGATGTACCGGCAGAGCCCTTTGAGGTAGCGATCACATCCCGTATCAATCCTGCTGAAAACACTGCACTCGAAGGATTATATCTTTCATCAGGAAATTATTGCACCCAGTGTGAACCGGAAGGGTTCCGGACCATCACCTGTTTTCCTGATCGTCCTGATGTGATGAGTGTATACACCACAACTGTGATCGGTGCCAAGACGAGTTGCCCGGTTCTGCTGGCAAACGGCAATTTAATTGCAAGCGGTGACCTAGCCGATGGCCGTCACTATGCAACCTGGCATGATCCATATCCAAAACCATCCTATCTGTTTGCCCTGGTTGCAGGTGATCTGGTGCGTATCAGCGACACCTTTACCACCCGGTCCGGTCGTACCGTAGCTCTGCACATCTATGTTGAGGCAAGAAACAGGGACAAGTGCGACCATGCCATGTACTCACTTAAAAAAGCCATGCGCTGGGACGAGGAACACTTCGGCCGTGAATACGATTTAGATCTCTATATGATTGTCGCTGTTGACGATTTTAACATGGGTGCCATGGAGAACAAAGGGCTCAACGTTTTCAACTCCAAGTACGTGCTTGCCTTGCCGGAGACGGCGACTGACACCGATTATGAGAACATTGAAGCAGTTATTGCCCATGAATATTTTCATAACTGGACCGGCAACCGCATCACCTG
>JAAYDD010000055.1 GCA_012729435.1 Desulfobulbus sp. | reverse complement strand
TGTCCTATGACGAGTATTTGAGGCATCATATTTTTTCACCAGCTGGTATGAAAAATTCCGGTTCTGCCTCAGGCTCAGCAGTTCCAAAGCTGGCCTTAGGGCACATATTTAATGGCTTACGCTCTGTGAAGCTCAAACCTTTTGATCTGTCCCATGCCTTTGGTTCGGGCAATATTTACACAACAGCATTGGATATGATTCGCTTTGAAGAAGCCCTTGGCAACGGAATTCTTGTCTCAAAAGAGTCTTTGGATATGATGATCCTCGACCGGACAGGATTGAATGGAAACTACGGCTATGGATGTTATGTGGGTGAATTCCGAGGACATTTATGGTTTGGACATCCGGGAAATTTCTCAAGTGGATATCATTCAAACTTCATAAGATATCCAACTGAAGATCTTTCAATCATCGTTTTGCTCAACAATAGTTGGTCAGATAATAGCACCCTCGCAAACACAATCAGTGCCATTGCTATGGGAGAACCTTTCCGCCTTCCATCGCGCAAGGCTGCAATCCACTTGACAGGTAAAGAGTTGGATCAATTTGCCGGGATGTATAAGCTTAATGAGAGTGTGAACATCGCAATAGAAAACCGCAATGGAACACTAACTATAGAATTGCCTGATGAGACTATCCAACTGACACCGTATGATCAAACAGCGTTCTTCGATGCAAGGCAACAACTCTGGGAGCATTTCTTCGAGTTTGATTCCAGCGGAAAGCCCAATTACTATGTCATGAGAAACAGCACGGAAGAATACAGAATGGAAAGAACCCGTTGAAACATGGCGATGAGAATCATGTACAGTAATCTTTGCGTTATTATCGACATGCTTTGCAATCAGAGCCTTTTTGCTTGGGTATACTTCGAACATCAGTCTCTATCTTACAATATATAGCTTTTTTTGGTGTCGATGTCGACATACAAGGAGTCTATGAAGAAAAAGCCTCCAAAGTGGTATTGGAGGAGTGGATGGGTGTTCCAGCGATGACACCTGTTTACTCTCCACATGAAAATTTCTTTTTTCTAGGTTATTGACATATGTCGCTTTGGCGTTATAATGATCATGGTTACTGACAAATGTCAGTAATTAACATCAAGTCCTGTTATCAGGACAGTAAAGCAGAACCAAAGGAGGATTATATGCCAAGACTTGATGGGACGGGCCCTGCGGGCGAGGGGCGATTGACAGGACGCGGGCTGGGCCCCTGTGGCGGCTCCGACGCACAGTACACCGGGATCCCCATGCGTGGTCTGGGTTTCGGCCGGGGGATGCGTATGGGACGTGGGTACGGTTGCGGAACGGGCTATGGTAGGGGCTTTGGTCAAGGTTATGGCCCTGGTTTCGGTGTTTGGACCGGAACTGAAACAGACGCTGAGGGAATGAAGCAGATCCTTATGGATCGAAGGAACACGCTGAAGGCGCAACTGGAAGCAATCGACAAGCGCCTGGAAACCCTGTAGGACAACACATGCCGGGATGGCCAATCTCCATCCCGGCAGACACGAAGCGAGAAACAAAGATGCCTTTCAGGGGCGGCGACCCCAGAGGGGAAGTGGAGGTGTAAGAAATGCCAAGACCGATCAAGGGGCGCAATGTCTGCTGCCTCCCCCGCAGCACCCGATTTGGTCCCCTGGGTAACGGAGCCGGAGCCCAGGAGGAAATACAGATGACGGTGGACGAGTATGAAGCAATCCGTCTCATCGACCACATGAACTTCACTCAGGAAGAATGCGCAGCTGAGATGAAAGTCGCACGTACCACTGTCCAGGCAATCTATGAACGCGCTCGCAAAAAGCTGGCGAGTTCCCTGGTGGACTGTATCCCGCTGACGATATCGGGCGGCTCGTACCAGCTGTACGGCGGAAGATGGGGTGATCCTGCATGTCACCGGGGCGCCTGTGGACGGCACCGGAGAGGGAAAAACGCACCCATGTCATCACTGGAACCCTCTGAGGAGGATACGCCATGAAAATCGCAATCCCGGTATCGAGCAAGGAACAGGATGGCGCGGTGGCTGCGTCCTTTGGTCGGGCAGCGTACTTCCTGGTCCATGATGAAACAACAGGCCTGCAGACAATACTTGAGAATCCCGCCGCGCAGAACACTGGAGGAGCAGGCATTCAGGCGGCCCAGGTCCTCGTGGATAGCGGGGTTGGGACATTGCTGACACCCCAGTGCGGAAACAATGCCGCAAAGGTTCTGCACACAGCTGGCCTGAAGCTGTACAAGACCGATTCCAACCTCAGCGCGAGGGATAACCTTAAGGCCTTCCAACAAAACACGCTGGAAGAGCTCGTTGAGATTCATGCGGGCTATCATTATGGGCATTGATGGAATGTCAGATACGAAAATTGCCTTCCTGAGCGGGAAAGGAGGCACGGGAAAAACCTTCCTGGCAGTCAACCTGGCCTACGTTGCCTCACCTGCTCTGTATATCGATTGCGACGTGGAGGAGCCCAACGGACACTTGTTTCTGAAGCCTAACTGGGACAGCATCAGGAACGTAACGGTTCCCCTGCCTCAGGGGGACTCTGTGCGCTGCAATGGCTGCCGAAAATGCATAGACTTCTGTTCATATCACGCGCTGGCTTGGGTAAACGGGCGGTTCCTCGTGTTTGAGGAACTCTGCCATGGATGCGGCGGATGCCTTATGGTGTGTCCGACCCAGGCGCTGAGCGAGACACAGCGCACGATCGGCGAAAGAAGAGCAGGGATTTCCGGCAGCATTCGGGTGCTGTCTGGGTTCATGAACCCGGGAGAAGCTTCAGGTGTTCCGGTCATCAAGTCTCTTCTGCATTTCAACAGTATGGGGACCGCTGTATTTATTGATTGCCCGCCCGGCAGTTCCTGCATGGCCTCGGAGAGCATCCGGTACGCGGATTACTGTGTCCTGGTGGCTGAGCCGACGCAGTTTGGCGCGCACAACCTCAACATGGTGTATGAACTGGTCCGGCTATACAAAAAACCCTGCGGTGCGGTTCTCAATAAGTGCCTTCCGGGAAACGATCCTTCGGAGGACTTCTGCCTTGAGCATGGTATCTCCATCCTGGCAAAAGTGCCTTTTGAGGAGCGGCTGGGCCTGGTCAATTCCAACGCGCAGATCGCCGTCCGGGAAGATGAAAGGTATCGGACGTTGTTTATGGAATTGCTGCTGAGGATTGAAACGGAGGTATGCAATGCGGCAACTGGTAATTCTTAGCGGCAAGGGCGGTACCGGCAAGACTACTGTCGCTGGCGCTTTCATTCGGCTGTCGGGAACGCTTGCCTGCGCGGACTGTGACGTGGAAGCGCCCAACCTGCACCTGGTGAATAGCCGCTACCCTTCCCGCGAAGTGGATCCCTACTTTGCCCTTCCGCTTGCGGAAATCGATCCGGTCCGTTGCATTTCCTGTGGGCAGTGTCAGTCAGTCTGCAGGTTTGACGCAGTTATCCCGGGGAATCCCTTTCAGGTTGATACCCTATCCTGCGAAGGCTGCAGCGTATGCACGCTGGTCTGTCCCGCGGAAGCCATCCGCATGAAGCCGCACCATGCCGGGAAGATGACGCTGTATCGAAACAGAGATGCGGTATTCTCCACTGCGGAGTTGAACATGGGTGCCGGCACCTCCGGGCTGCTGGTCAGTCAGGTCAAGAAAAGCATGAACGCAGCGGCGAAAGCGGATATTCCCTTCGCTATCGTGGACGGCTCTCCAGGCATTGGCTGTCCCGTGATTGCAACCCTCAGCGGTGCGGATGCTGTACTCATCGTAGCCGAACCCTCCCTGTCCGGGATCAGCGACCTGGAGCGTGTCGTCAAGACCGCGCGGGGCTTTGGTGCTCGGTTAGCAGTATGTGTCAACAAGGCGAACATTAACCCCGACAGAACGAAGGAGATACGGGAATACTGTGAGAGGGAATCTCTCTTTTTTGCGGGGGTCATTCCCTATGATCCGCTTGCGATCGCAGCGGTGAACCGCGGCGTGACGGTTGTGGACCTTCCCTGCCCAAGCGGGCAGGCGGTGGAGAAAATCTACCGCAGGGTTCTGCCCATGTTCTCAGCCGCGCAGCCATCTCCCTGCACGTCGGCAGGGCCGGTAGAAATAACCAAACGAGGCTACAAATGAGCAACCCCAACCCATTTTTCTGGATCCTGTTGTTTGCTTTGGGCGCTATGCTAGTCAACGCGCTGGGCATTTTTTCCATCTGGAAAAACAGCCGTTGGGCTGAAGATTACCTGGAGCACTTCATGTGCTTTGCTGCAGGCATGCTGATTTCTTCACCGCTTATCGTGGCGCTTCCAGGCGCAATGGAGAAAAATAAGCAAGCCGGCATTGCTGCACTGATGGCTTTGTATTCATGTACATGAGCAACAAACTCATCAAAAAGCGGACAAAAACGAAGGAACTGGCCTTTGGCATCACCGCCGTCCAGGGCATCCTGATCCACTCCTTGCTGGATGGCGTCATTTACACGGTGACCTTCACCGTCAGCACCCTGACCGGCATCCTCTCCGGTCTGGGCCTTGTGGTGCATGAGTCTGCTGAAGGGGTGGTCACGTTTTCCGTACTTCTCAAAGCGGGAATGACTGCAAAAAAGGCCGCCCTGTATGCCTTCTTTCTAGCGGGATTGACAACGCCTATCGGGGCCCTGGTCGCCTTTCCTGCCATCTCGTATGTCAGCGATTCACAGTTGGGCCTGGCGCTGGGGTTTGTGGCTGGCGTGCTCATCTATATCTCTGCCGCTCACCTTCTGCCAGAGGCCGGAGAGCACGAAAAGCAGCATTCCTTTCTGTCCTTTTTCGCCGGTGTCGCGGTTGCCCTTCTGATCTGGGTCACTCAATAGGCTTCATGTAACCTCTCAACTTTCTAGCAGGAGGAAAACAGGAAATGAGAATTACAGCGCTGGTGGAAAACACGACAGCATCTGCAATGTTCGGAAGTGAACACGGATTGAGCATCCTCATCCGGACGGAGGATGCAGTCCTCCTGTTTGATACCGGATGCGGCGGGCTGTTCCTGGAAAATGCGGACAAGCTTGGCATGGACCTTGCAGAGGTCACGCACCTCATCCTGTCGCACGGCCACTATGACCACGGCGGAGGCATTCCCGCCTTTTTAGTCAACAACAGCCGGGCGAAGGTGTATCTGCGCAAGGAGGCGTTGGATCCGAGCTATGCTATTCGGACACATGACGAGGTGGAGTACATCGGCCTGCCGCTGGAACTCGCGGGGAACTCCCGCCTGTACTTCACCCATGATCGTATGGAAATTGCGCCGGGCGTAACGCTGTACTCGGATATCCCGGCGAGGGAGCCGATCCCGGAAACAAACCATGACCTGATGATGAAACAGGAAGGAGTGATGCTCCCGGACACGTTCCCGCATGAGCAGGTCGCTGAAATCCGAGAAGGCGACAGGATATTGCTGCTGACGGGCTGTTCGCACCACGGCATCAGAAACATCCTATGGCATTATCAAGAGCGATCGGGGCGTATTCCCGACCTCATTATCGGCGGTTTCCACCTGCATTCCCATCGCTTCGGACGAGCGCAGGATGATGAGATCCGGCGCACGGCGGAAGCTCTTGCGGGGACGGGTGCCTTGGTGTACACCTGTCACTGCACCGGCTTGCCGGCTTACGAGGAGTTGAAGAAGAGCCTCGGAGAGCAAATCTGTTACCTATCCGGTGGACGGACCATCGAATTTTGAAAAGAGGAGTATCCCAACATGAGCGAAACCTGCGACAATCACTGTGACACCTGCTCCCAAAACTGCGAAGACCGCAAAGTCCCGCTGGATCTGAAGGCCCGCCTGAATCCTGAAAGCCGCGTGAGACGCGTGATTGGCGTGGTCAGCGGCAAGGGTGGTGTGGGCAAATCTCTGGTCACCAGCCTACTGGCGGTTAATACGAACCGCCTGGGAATGCGGACAGCCATCTTGGACGCGGACATCACAGGGCCTTCCATTCCCAGGGCCTTTGGCATCCGGGAGAAAGCGCTGGGAGACGGTGTGCATATCTTGCCGGCGATGAGCCGTGATGGAATCCAGATCATCTCCATCAACCTGCTGTTGGAAAATGCAGCGGACCCCGTTATCTGGCGGGGGCCTATCCTGGCAGGCACCGTCAAGCAGTTCTTTAGCGACGTTCTATGGGATGAGGTGGACGTGATGTTTATCGACATGCCCCCGGGCACCGGCGATGTCCCCCTGACAGTGTTTCAGTCCATTCCGCTGGACGGCATCATTGTGGTGACCTCGCCGCAGGAACTGGTCGGGATGATCGTGGGCAAAGCGGTCAAAATGGCACAGATGCTGAACGTACCTATCCTGGGGATGGTGGAGAATCTATCCTATTTCCTCTGTCCGGACAACGGAAAGGAGTACAGGATATTTGGCGGAAACGGTGCGTCAAATGCGGCGGAGGAGTTTGGACTGCCACTTCTGGCCAGGCTCCCCATCGACCCAGCAATCTCATTGGCTTGTGACCAAGGCAGGATTGAAGACATTCATGGCAGCTGGCTTATGCCCGCGGTTGAAACAATTAAGGAAATCGAAGGAGGAGCAGCATGAAAATCGCTGTCGCGGTACACAACGGCCAGGTGGCTGAACACTTTGGGCATTGTGAGGAGTTTCTGATCTACAACAGTGAAGATTCCCAGGCAACGACCATTCCCAATCCCGGGCATAAGCCCGGTTTTCTGCCCAACTTCCTGGGAGATTTGGGTGTCCAGGTCATCATTGCAGGGGGCATGGGTGGTGGAGCAGTAGATATTTTCAGCCAGAGAAACATCCGGGTCATCCTGGGCGCCGGCGGAGACGCACAAAAGGCCGCTGAAGCGTGCAGCCGCGGCGAACTAGCTTCTTCGGGCGATGTTTGCCGGGACCACGGTCATTCACACAGCTGACAGGTAAGAATGCATTACATACAATACGAGTCTTTGCCTTGCCTGTGATTTACGTTCGTGTGTGAAGGAGCGCCTGCCCTTTCCCCTATTACGGTTCGTCCGTTTCGTTTTTCTGTCCTCTCTGCCGCTATGGGAAAGGTATTCCCTGGGTCTTGTTATTCACAGACATGCGCCCCCCAGTCAAATACTCCACTAAGTCCTCTCTATGGCATAAAAGTCAATGCTATCAAGGGGCTTAAGCCTTATTATGCTGTCTTGAAGTGCAGGCGGATGGTGTCCGACAAAAGCCGATAATTGGCTTTCATGCCCTGAACGGACCAATTTTATTCCGGCACAATGTATGGATGAGCCCGCCAATTCCCTTTTTCCAGCGCCTCAGGCGCGCTTTCCAGCGCCCAAGCCCATGGTGTTGGTCCACCCGGAAATTCTGGCCCGCCGAGGGACTTATCTGCAGGAATTGGGGAGTTGTTTGCATGGGGGCACGCGAACAACTCCCTTCCTGTTTTGCCAGCAATAGCAACGAAAATGCGCGATAATTCCCGGCAAAACCACTTATTTGCATTGTTTGCATGGGGGTTCGCCCGTGTGAAAACAACCCCATGCAAGGAGAAGAAGGAAAGGCACTTTAGTAATATGTATAAAATTATTACTATAATATTATTATATAATAAGAGCTATGGCCACCGGGTGTTCCATGCAGGGCAGCGTTGGATGATCCGGGGGTCCTGTTGCCTGGGGGAAGCCTCTGAGGGTGGCATTATTTGTACAAGCGAACCCCCCTGCAAATAATGCGGATAAGTCCCTCCATGCCTGGGAAAGTGAATGTGCTTAACGAAAATAAGGCCATAGTTATTCGCATGGGCGCATGCAAATAACCCGCCAAAACATGCAAATAAGTCTGCTTTGGGATTCGGCAAGAAAAATCTCACCGGCACCCTGCAGGGACGCGCCCGCCAATCCCCTTTTCCCAGCGCCGCAGGCGCAGTTTTCCAGCCTCGCAGAGGCGCTTTTCCTGCTTTCTCTTTTCTGCACAAGCCCACCCCCCAGCCAAATAAGCCGTTATGTCCTGGAGGGAGCGAAATTTCCAATGATATCAAGGAGTTTGAGCCATTAATTGCTGTCTGGAGGGGCAAGCGGATATAAGACGATATAAGCCGAAAAATGGCCTCCAGGCTGTGGGTCCTCTGCGCATCATCAGCTTAACGTTGTATGGACGCGTCCCGCCCTAGCACATTCGTAGGGGCGATTAGCAATCGCCCGGGGGCAAACCGCCAAGGATGGCGTGATCAACACCTTCACGCGGTTTAACGCCCTAATGCCACGGCCATCGCCACGCCTTCACCCTGTTCGCCTTCCTTGTCCTATCTCAATAAATGGGCTATAATCATCCATATCACCTTTTTCCAATACAAGTATCGGAGCCATTGATGACTGAAACCAATCAGGTCAAATCCAAATCCCGTGTCCAGGCGCATGGCGAGGTGTTCACCGCCCCGCGGGAAGTGAACGCCATGCTGGATCTGGTCAAGCAGGAAACGGAGCGCATCGACAGCCGCTTTTTGGAGCCCGCCTGCGGAGATGGCAATTTTCTGGTGGAGATCCTGCGGCGGAAGCTTGCGGAGGTGCGCCGGATGTACCGCCGCAAGCCCTCTGATTATGAGCGGTTCAGCCTCTTAGCCCTCAGCAGCATCTACGGCGTGGAACTCCTTCCGGACAACGCCGCCCGCTGCCGGGAGCGGCTGTATGAGATATGGGACGAGGCCTACACCGCCCACTGCAGGAAAAGCCGCCAGGCGGAGGACTGCCGCAAGGCCGCCCGCTTCCTGCTGGAGCGCAACATTTTGTGCGGAAACGCCTTAGACCTTCTCGATACCAAGGGCGAGCCCCTGGTGTTTTCTCAGTGGTCGCTGATTGGCAGACAGTTCAAACGGGCGGATTACACCCTGGACGGCCTGCTGAACGCCCAGCCGCCCCAGCCGGACCAGGTGCCCCAGCCCCTCGCGCCAAAGGCCAGTCAGCAGATGAGCCTGCTGAAAGAGGAGCCGCTGATGCGGCAGACCAGCCTGCTGGATCTGTTTGAAACGGATCAGGCGGGGGAAAAGGATGCAAAGCCGCAGGAGTCCGCTGTGAAGCCGCCCCCTGAAACCGATGAGGAGGGCAGGCTGCTGTATGAGTTTCCCCCCGTTGACTATTGGAGGATACACCATGAGCCTACACCAGTTAAGGGCGCAGGACTATAACCCGGACATCCTG
>JAAYDD010000054.1 GCA_012729435.1 Desulfobulbus sp. | reverse complement strand
TTCCGGGTTACACGGAAGAGGGCGCAACTCTCAATCTTCATACCCGGGAAAACAATATCCAGATTATTGGCTATCACATCTTCAAACAGGACAAAAACAAACTGTTCCGGCTCGACCTGAATAAACCTGGGTATGCCGGAACCGGTGGTCGGCACCTTGATCCGGTTGAGATAGGTGTGCTCCCCTTTCCCGTGGCGGGTGGCAACAAGCAGGTTGAGAGAAAGGTTGGAGATAAAGGGAAAGGGGTGCGCCGGATCCATTCCCTGCGGTATGAGGAGCGGATAGATATTGTCTCTGAAATAGTCCGTCATCTTCTGACGCTGGTGTTCACTCAGCGCAATCCAGGGGCGGATGTGAATACCCTGCTGATCCAGAAGAGCAAGGAGCTCATCCTCTGTTGCCTGCTGCTGTGCGAGGATATCAAGGATGACGGCATAGACCTCACTCAACTGCTGCTGTGGGGTTCGGCCATCTATGGATTGCAACTTCACACCGGCACCGAGCTGTTGCTTCAGCCCGCCAACGCGCTTCATGAAAAATTCATCAAGGTTGGAGCCGATGACGGCAAGGAAAAACATCCGCTCGAGCAGAGGGTTACGCGCATCTCTGCTTTCATGAAAAACCCGCCGGTTAAACTCCAGCCAGCTTAACTCGCGATTCAGATATAACTCAGATGAGGTAAGATCAAGTACCGTCCTATTCTCAGCCGCAGGACCATCGTTCAATACACCTGCCTTTCCTTTCAGTTCAGCCTTCATTTCCTGGACACCCCTGATGCCTCTGTCAGCAGTTTTTAAACGGGAATAAGCTGCAATATACCGCTTCCTGCACACAACGGACAGAGGTTCCGGCAGTAGAATGACAAGACGAAAGAGTAAACACCACAGCAGTTGCTCTTCGCAGGAAGCAGCCGGGCAGATGCTCCACGTCGCCGTTTCCCGGATCAAATGCCTCCATTCCGGATCTCGCGGGAAATGTAACTGATGCAGATGTAATGAAAAAACCGGCAGAAGCAGGTCCTGCCGGTCATGAGAAATTCAGTCTTATACTGGTGTCAGCTGCAGCCTGTTCTCAATGGGAGGCCGGGATGCAACGGAAGATGATTTTCAGGATGGATCTGTAAAAAAATGCAAAAACCATTACAGGCCGGCCAGCAGAGCAACGGTCCAGTTGAGCAACGAACCGGGAAAGATACCGGTGCCCAGAACGCCAAGCAGACAGAGGACAAGAGTCGCATACATCCCGGAGGAGGCGACCAGGCCGGTTTGCTGTACAGGATCGTTCATATACATGTACCGTATGACCCGTAAATAAAAATAGGCGGAAATGGCACTAAACAGTACTGCACCAACCACGGTGAGGGTGTATCCGGCCATGAAGGCTGCTTTGAGCAGATAAAACTTGCCGATAAAACCCCCGGTGGGCGGAATACCGGTTAAAGAAAAGAGAAAGACCAGCATCATGGCCGCTGCCAGCGGATGACGGGTGGCAAGTCCCTTGCAGTCATCCAAGGTGTCGCCGCTGCCGTCTGCCGAGGTGAGGAGCATGAGAATGGCAAAGGCACCGAGGTTCATAAAGAGATAGATGACAAGATAGGTCATGGTGGCGGCCATTCCTTCGGCTGTACCGGCTAAAAGACCGAGTACCGCGTAACCTGCATGAGCAACAGAGGAGTAGGCGAGCATACGTTTGAGGTTCCGCTGGCAGAGCGCCGTGATGTTACCGACCGCCATGGTAAGCAGCGCCAGTACCGCAAGAATCGGGCCCCAGTGATCATGAAGGTGGGGCAGCCCAAAAAAGAAGATCCTGCCGAACAGTGCAAAGCCTGCTGCCTTTGGTGCCACTGACATAAAGGCTGTGATAACGGTCGGCGCACCTTCATACACATCCGGCGTCCAGAAATGGAACGGCGCCACTGCCACCTTGAAACAGCAGCCGACCAGGCACAGGCCCAGGGCGGCGAGCATGGCTGAATTTCCGGCAAGCTGCCGGACGGATATTGCCTCAGCAATCTGGCTGATATCGGTTGTACCGGTCAGACCGTACAGCAGCGACATTCCGAAGAGCAGCAGAGCTGAGGCAAAGCCGCCGGTGAGAAAGTACTTCACCGCAGCCTCACTCGTCCACCGTCCCTGTTTGTGGAGACCGACCAGAGCATAGATCGGCAGGGCCATGAGCTCAAGCCCCAGATAAAGAACCATGAGATCACCTGCCGAAGCAATGAGCAGCATACCTACGAGGGACAGCATCAACAGGCTGTAATACTCTCCCTGTCGCATCCGGATCAGGTTACGGAACTGCTCGCTCATCAGTGCTGTCATGATCACGGTTGCCAGGCAGATCGTTTTAAAGACCACTGCATACCCGTCAAGAAGAAACATACCGCCAAAGCCGACTGCGGGCCGGGCGCCAAGCACCATTATCAGGGCACACAGTGAACCGACTATGGTCAGCCAGGGCAAAAGCTGGCGCTGATCCGGAAAAAAGAGATCCAGACCGATGAGGACGATGGCAACACCAACGAGCAACAGCTCGGGAAGAATGGGAACAATAACGCTCCAATCAATAGCCGCAGGTACAATCATGAACACTCCTTAAATGAATGCGCAGTACACATCATTGATCTTTCAGGGATGCATTGTCAGGCCGGAAATGACAGACGTCTGGACGAGACCGCTGCCATGCACCTGCTCAAGTAAGTGACTAACCGAAACATGCATAAAACTGAGCAGCCCATTAGGAAACAACCCTATCCACAGAATAAGAATGACCATCGGCGACAGAATGAGGATCTCCCGCAGGTTGAGCTGTGCCAGTCCCTGCATGGACGTCTTCACCTCGTTGAAGAACACACGCTGATACAGCCAGAGCATATACCAGGCACCGAGAATGAGCCCTGAAGATGCCACCACCGCGAGCCACGGCTGACACTCAAACCCGCCCAGGAGAATGAGAAATTCACCGATAAAACCGTTTGTACCCGGAAGTCCGACTGCAGCAAGGGTGAAGAGCATAAAAAAGCCGGCAAAGACAGGCATGGTTGAGGCCAGCCCGCCATAGAACGAGATCTCCCGGGAATGGGTTCGTTCGTAGATCATACCGACAGCCAGAAAGAGCGCTCCGGTGACGAGACCGTGGTTGATCATCTGGAGGATGGAACCTTCCACACCGCGCTGATTCAGAGCAAACAATCCGAGAGTGACAAAGCCCATATGACTGACCGAACTGTAGGCGATAAGTCGTTTGAGGTCGGTTTGCGCAAGACAGATAACAGCCCCGTAAACAATGGCAATCACGGACAGAATCAGCATGGGCATCAGCATCTTCTGACTGGCGATGGGGAGGATGGGAAGCGAAAAGCGGAGAAAACCATAGGCACCCATCTTAATGAGGACCCCGGCGAGGATAACCGAACCAGCGGTCGGTGCCTCGGTATGGGCATCCGGAAGCCACGTATGAACCGGCCACATCGGAACCTTGACAGCAAAGGCGGCAAAGAACGCCCAGAACAGCACCAGTTGGAGATGCGGTGAATACGGCTGACCTGCCAGCTTCAGCACATCAAAGGTATGACCGCCGTTCTGGTAGAGGAGGATAATGCCCACCAGCATCAGCAGACTGCCGACAAGGGTGTAAAGGAAGAACTTGACAGTCGCATAAATCCGGTTTGGTCCGCCCCAGATACCGATGATCAGAAACATCGGAATGAGCATCGTCTCCCAGAAAACATAGAAGAGAAAAAAGTCGAGAGCACAGAATACTCCCATCATCGCCCCTTCCAGGAGAAGCATGGCAATGAAGAATTCCTGCACCTTCTCGCTGACCGCTTCCCAGGATACCAGAATCGACAGCACAATGATCAGCGCGGTCAACACAAGAAAGAGAATGCTGATACCGTCAATGCCCAGACTGTAGTTGATGTTCAGGGCTGAAATCCATGGATGAAGCTCCCTGAACTGCATCGCATGGGTACTCTTGTCGAACAGCACAATCAACGGAATGGTCAGCAAGAGTTCGATCAGGCTGATAATCAGCGCCATAAGGCGGATCGTTCCTGTCTGATGCCGGGGCACAGCAAGTAACGACAGTCCGCCGACTATCGGAAAAAAGATCAGTGTACTAAGAAGTGGTATCGACATTGTTGGCGTTCCCGCTCCCAGAGATTCGAATTAGAGACCAAACAACAGCGCAACGACCAGTACAACCGCGCCGCCGCCCATCCAGGCCAGATAGTGGGAAACCTGGCCGTCCTGTAACCGACGCAACCGCTCTGAAAAAAGATCGATGGATCTGGGCAGACCGTTTACCACGCCCTCAATGCACATCAGATCAACGATCCGCAGAACAATCCCCCGACTGAATGCCAGCATCTGCTTTGTAATGGCAAAATCGTACAGCTCATCAACATAGTACTTGTTGAGTAAAATCCGATACACTGACTGCAGACGCTGTGCAATGACCTCGGGCAGATGCGGATACAGGCGGTACATGTAGTAGGCAAGTCCGATACCGCACGCTCCGGCAACAACTGAACTGACGACCAGCAACGCCTCGCCCACGCCGGAGATGTGCATTTCCGGATGCCCCAGCACCGGTTCAAGGAAATGAGCCCAGTGATTACTCCCGCCCAAGATCGCAGGAATACCAAACCAGCCGGCTCCCACCGCACCCATGGCCAGGAGAATCAACGGCAGAGTGACCACTGCCGGTGATTCCTGCAAGTGGTGCCACTGTTTCTCGCTGCCGCGAAACTCACCATGGAAGACAAGGAAAAACAGCCGGAAAGAATAAAAGGCGGTCATGAAAGCGACCAGTGTCCCTATCGCCCAGGCAAATTTTCCGGCTGAAAGCTCAGTGTTGAACGCCATGAGCAGGATCTCGTCTTTACTGAAAAATCCTGCCAACCCGGGCATTCCGGCAATTGACAGCGATGCCAGGAGAAAGGTCCAGTAGGTGATCGGCATTCTTTTTTTCAAACCGCCCATGAACCGCAGATCCTGCTCATGGTGCATGCCGAGGATAACAGAACCGCAACCCAGAAAGAGCAGAGCCTTGAAGTAGGCGTGGGTGAAGAGGTGAAAGATACCGGCGGAGTATGCGCCAACCCCGCAACCGATGAACATGTACGCAAGCTGACTCACCGTGGAATACGCCACCACTCTCTTGATATCCGTTTGCACAAGGGCAATGGTCGCGGCAAAGAGCGCGGTAACGGCTCCGAGCACGGTGATCACATTAAGGGCAAAGGAGGACAGAGCAAAAATCGGGTTGCAGCGCGCCACCAGAAACACACCCGCAGTAACCATTGTGGCGGCGTGAATCAGGGCACTGACCGGTGTCGGGCCCTCCATGGCATCGGGCAGCCAGACGTGTAACGGGATCTGAGCCGATTTACCGATGGCACCGCAAAACAGTAAGAGCGCAATGATGGTAGCCAGGTTAATCGGGCTGCCGAACAAGGAAAGAGTCTGACCGGCAAGGGAGTCAACCTGGCTGAACACCTCCTGATAATGGAGGCTCCCGAAGTGGGTAAAGATGAAAAAAAGACCGATAAGAAAGCCGAAGTCACCGAATCGGTTGACAATAAAAGCCTTTTTTCCCGCATCAGCAGCGGACTGCTTGTTGAAGTAAAAGCCGATTAGCAGGTAGGAAGACAGGCCCACCGCTTCCCAGCCGAAAAACAGCTGCAGGAAGTTGTTGCCCAGGACCAGCATGAGCATGGAAAAGGTGAAGAGGCTCAAATAGGCGAAGAATCGATAATACCCCTCCTCACCCTTCATATATCCCACAGAGTAAATATGAACGAGCGAGCTGATGCTGGTCACAACGATCAGCATCACCGCGGTGAGCTGATCCACCAGAAAACCTACGGAGACCTTCATGTCACCGGAGTGAATCCAGGTATAGATGTCTTCGTTGATGATGATCCCGGATCGAACGCGAAAAAAGGCGATCAGGGCACAGAAAAAAGACGCTAATACCGTGATAATCGGTAACCAGTGCGCCCTGGTTCCCCACCGTTTGCCCAGCAGAAGCGTGAGGGCAAAGGAGGCGAGCGGCAACAGCGGAATGGCAAGCAGAGAGACCGGCATCATGTACATTACCCTTTAAGTTGATTAATGGTGTCGACGTGAACGCTGCGCCGGCTTCGGTACAGGGTAACAGCGATACCCAGCCCGATGGCGGCCTCTGCGGCAGCCACCGTGATGATAAAAAAGGTGAAGAGCTGACCACGGACACTATCGAGATAGTAGCTTAAGGCAACCAGGTTGAGGTTGACACCGTTGAGCATAAGTTCAAGAGAGAGCAACATGATGATAACGTTGCGCCGGGTGAGAAATCCGCACGCCCCGACGCAAAACAGCATGATGGAAAGAGCAATATACCAGGAAAGCGGGATCATCAGGATACCTCCTCTTGAATGGGTGTGCTCCCCGGGTGAGTCGTATCCGCAGAGACCTCTTCGTCATCAGACTCACCTCTTTCTCTTCGCGCCAGGACAAGTCCGCCAAGCAGCGCCACCAGCAAAATCAGACCGGCAATTTCAAACGGGAGAAGGTAGGTGGTGTACAATTCCTGACCAATGGCCTTGGTGTGTGTAACTTCTCTGACCGCCTCAACAGTCCATCTTCCCTTCTCTCCGATGGTAAAGGATGGCAGCACTGCAAACAGCAGAACACCGGCCAGGCCAGCCGACACCGCCCTGCCGATCCAGGCATTGGCAATAAAGGGGATCAGACGGATTTCGTCTCGCAGACTGACCAGAAAGAGTACGAACAGGTATAAGACCAGAATCGCACCGGCATACACAATGATCTGCACCGCAGCCAGAAACTCGGCGTTCAAGGTCAGGTAGAGACCGGCCATATGAAAAAAGAGGACGAGAACCATCAGTACGCAATGGATCGGGTTGCGGAAGCTGATGGCCAGTATGCTGCTGGCAATGATCATCAGTGCACAGTAGATGAAAAAGATCTGGGTGAACATCACGAACCCTCTTGTGCAGTAGTATTAAGATGGCTTTGCTGCTGACGCCATTTTTTGCCGACCACCTGTTGTTCACCACTCCACTCAGGAGAGACCGGCATCCGTTTACCTGCAGGCAGGTCTCCCTCGGGCAGACCCCGCGGCCGCCAGAACGGATTGACGTACTCATTAACCGGTACCTGCAACTGAGCGACAAACCTGTCCCAGTTGCCGAGCAGCTGTTCTTTGGTGAAATATAAAGAGGGACGATCATATGAAGAGTATTCAAAGACCTCGGTGAGAACAACCGCATTCACCGGACACACCTCTTCGCAGTACCCGCAGTACACACAGCGCAATGCTTCAATGCGGTAGCAGTCGATGATCCGCCGGCTGCCCGGTGCCTTGTCCTTATGGGAGCGGATACGTATACAGCGTGACGGGCAGGACATGGCGCAGCGCATGCACCCGATACACTTGGTATCTCCGGTTTCAGGATCGCGAACCAGAGCATGCTGCCCTCGAAATCCCGTACGGATATCCGGTTTCTCATCAGGGTACTGTCGGGTGATCGGCTTTGAGAAAAGCCGTTTCAGCGTGAGGGTCATTCCCTGCACAATTTCAGCCTGGAACAACGTCGCCAGCAGGCCCCGCGGCGGTTTATATTGAATTTGCATAGTCAGTGCCTGTCCTGTGCTTTAACCGATTATCGCCTTCATAAAGGCGGTAAGAACGATGTTGCCCAATGCCACCGGTATGAGGAGTTTCCATCCCAGTCCCATCAGCTGGTCGTACCGGTAGCGAGGCAATGTGGCTCTGATCCAGATAAAGATGAACATGAACATGTACACCTTGAGCACGAACCAGAGCGGTGGAAAAAACGGTACTGGAAAAGGCCCGTTCCAGCCTCCAAGGAAGCAGACCGTACCAATGGATGCCATGACCATCATGCCGATGTACTCGGCCATGAAAAACATGGCATACCGCATGCCGCTGTACTCCGTACTGTAGCCGGAAACCAGCTCAGTCTCCGCCTCAGGCAAGTCAAACGGGACCCTGTTTGTCTCTGCCAGCATGGAAACGAAAAAGACAAAAAAGCCGATACACTGGGGCATGAGATACATGCCGAGAAATGAGTCGCCCTGAGCCTCAACAATCTCGGTTAAATTCAGTGAGCCTGCCATCAGCATCACCCCGACCAGGCTCAAACCCATGGCAACTTCGTAACTGATGACCTGGGCCATGGAGCGGAGACCACCAAGAAAACTGTACTTCGAGTTGGAGGACCATCCGGCCAGGACGATCCCGTAGCTGGCAAGTCCGCTCATGGCAAAGATAAAGAGAAGCCCGATATCAATATCAGCGAGCACCCACCCCTTGGCAAAGGGAAGTACGGCCAGCGAAGCCATCATTGCAACCAGACAGATAATCGGGGCCATAAGAAAAACCGGTTTATCCGCACGGTCGGGAACAATGTCTTCCTTAAAAAAGCTCTTAATCCCGTCGGCTATGGGCTGGAGCAATCCGTACCAGCCCACTCGCATCGGCCCCATACGCACCTGCATGCGACCGATTATTTTGCGTTCAAAATAGGTCGCATAAGCCACATGAAGCATGACAACGCAAAAAAGAATGATGATCCACACGAGCATCAAAAGGATATTCATACAATGCCTCGGTTGACTTCTCTTCGTTTACAACCGCACCCTAACGGTCGGATTCGCCCAGAACGACGTCAAGACTGCCGATATTGGCGATAAGGTCAGCAATCAATTCTCCCCGGGCTATCTGTGACAGTGCCCCGATATGAATAAACGACGGGGAGCGGATATGCATACGGTATGGCCGATTGTTGCCATCGGAGATGAAGTAGAAGCCGAGTTCACCCTTCGGAACCTCCGTGGCCACGTACACGTCACCGGTGATATAGATATTTTCATCACGTAGAAGACGGATCAGACCGGTGCCGTACTCGCTGCGTCCTGCCTGGATGGTTGTCTGTGCCTTGATGGGCATAACCAGATCCGGTGCATCGGGATCGACAATCGGCCCGGGAGGCAACTGGTCGATACACTGCTGAATGATACGAATGGACTGGTGCATCTCTTCTATTCTGCACCGGTATCGGGCATAGACATCACCTTCGCTTCCTAGGGGAACGGCAAATTCAACCTGATCGTAGGCATCGTAGGGCTGGTGTTTGCGAATATCATAATCGACACCGGAACCTCGGAGACAGGCGCCGGTCAGACCAAGATCAAGAGCCTCTTCACCGGTAATCTTGCCGATACCGACAGTACGCTTCAGCCAGATACGGTTGGTATCAATAAGGGTTTCGTACTCAGCAATTCTGGACGGGAAGATATCGATAAACCGCTGGAGCTCATCGATAAACGACCCGGTCACATCCTGACGGACACCACCGATTCTCGGATAGGAGAAGGTCAGTCGGGCGCCGCACAGTTCTTCGAAGAGATCAAGCAGAACTTCCCGTTCACGGAAGCAGTACAAAAACACCGTCATTGCTCCGATATCCAGAGCATGGGTTGCCAGCCACAGCAAATGGGAACACAGTCGCGACATCTCAGCGACAATGGTGCGGATATACTTCGCCCGCATGGGCACCGGTATGTCGAGCAACCGTTCCACGGCAACGCAATAGCCGACATTGTTCGCCATGGCTGCAATATAATCCAGCCGATCGGTGAGAATGAGCCCCTGAGCATAGGTTTTGGTCTCCGCCAGCTTCTCAAAACCGCGATGCAGGTATCCGACCTGGGGTGTGCATTCAACGATGGTTTCACCGTCCAGCTCCAAATCAACGCGAAGGACGCCATGGGTTGCCGGGTGCTGCGGCCCCATGCGCAGGGAATACCGTTCGCCATCTCCGCCTGCCACCGGCACCTCAAGACGCTGTCTGATCGGTCGGGTCATTTGTCCTCCTTGCTCGGTCCGGAAGAGGTCTGTTCGTTGCCATCCGGCTGAAAACCGTACTGATCAAGTTCTTTTACCTTTTCAAGCAGTTCTGTCATACCAGCCCACTCCACTTCTCCCTTGAGCGGATATTCCTTCCGCAGCGGGTGTCCCTGCCAGTCGTCAGGCAGCAGAACCCGTCTTAAGTCGGGATGGTTGGCAAACTCTATTCCCATAAGGTCAAAGGTCTCGCGTTCCATCCAATCGGCTGCGGACCAGAGTTCCACTACCGAGTCGATGACCGGATCTTCAGCACCAACCTCCGCCCGGAGACGAATCTCGTGCCGATGTGGAATGGAATAGAGATTGTAGACGACCTCAAACCGGGTAAGACCGGGATCTTTACGTCGTGAGTTATCCACCCCGCACAACGATCGCAGATGGTTCATGCGCAGATCATCAGTATCACGTAGCCAGCGGAGCATGGCCACAATACGTTCCGGCCGGACCAGTACCGCTGTCTGTCCTTGATGCGTGTAGCTCTGCAATACTTCTTCAGGAAACTCGGAGCGTAATCGCTCGGCTATCTCCATGGGCTCCATCGATACTGCTCCTTGAGGATCTTTTCTTGCAGCTTTAAGAATCCCTCCATCAGGGCTTCCGGACGTGGAGGGCAACCCGGGACATAGACATCCACAGGAATTATCTGATCAACACCCTGGGTCACTGCATAGGTATCAAAGACACCGCCACTGCAGGCGCAGCTCCCCATGGCCAGTACATAACGTGGTTCAGGCATCTGATCGTAGACCCGACGCAGTGCCGGTGCCATCTTCTTAGTCAAGGTGCCGGCCACCACCATGCAGTCAGCCTGACGCGGACTGGCACGGAACAGAATACCGAATCGGTCTAGATCATTGGTCGAAGCTCCGGCATCCATCATCTCAATGGCACAGCAGGCCAGACCGAATGTCACCGGCCAGATGGAACCGGCACGTCCCCAGTTGACCAGCTTGTTGAGCGGACCGAGAAGCGCATTCGCCCCCGGGATGTAACGAACCCCCTCTTCCAGCTTGACCATGCCCGATTCGGTTATCTTTCCCATTGCAGAACCCCCTTTTTCCAGGCGTACACGTAACCGGCAAAAATAAGCACAATAAACAGCAGCATCTCGATCAGGGCAAACAGACCGAGACGGTCATAGCTTATCGCCCAGGGATACAGGTAGATCGCCTCAATATCGAAAATCACAAAGAGAATGGCGACCAGGTAGAACTTTACCGAAATCCGCATCCTCGGCGCCTCTGTCGGTTCATTGCCTGACTCATAGGCAATCAGCTTTTCCGGATACGGACGACTCAAACGAAAAAAACGGCCGATGAAGAGCGTCAACACCCCGAAAAGCGCGCCAAAGATCAGCAGCAGCAAAATACCGAGATACTCATGAGGTAGCGCGTTCATGGTGTACACCTCCATCAGCGTCGATGCTTAAGCAGCTTCTCGGCATAACTCTGCCGGGCCTCCTGGGAAGCTTTGTCCGGAAAAGTGAAACTCAGACATCCGGTCGTACATTTTGTGATACAGGCCGGCTCCAGCCCCTGGTCGATCCGATCTTTACAGAGATCACATTTCTCCACCTTACCGGTCTCCGGGTTCCATTGCGGCACAGTCCAGGGACAGGCTGTGATGCAGGCCTTGCATCCCACACAGGCTTTCTGCTCCACATAGACAATGCCGTCTTCCGGACGCCTTCGCATGGCACCCGTAGGACAGACGTCCACACACCAGGGCTTCTCACAATGAAAGCATGACAGATAAACAAAATCTGAACCGGGTTTTCCGCCTGCTTCGGGTTTAACCTCCAGAATACGGCAGTAAAAGACTCCGGGAAGAGTGTTGTTCTTGTCTTTGCAATGGACCTCGCAAGCCCGGCAGCCAATGCAATCGGCTACATTTTGAGTGACAATATATTTGCTCATTGATCTTCTCCTGCAATTAAACCGGGGTTACGGTCACAAAACTTTCCGCCAGGTTGACACCGCCGCCTGCCTTATCCCAAGCCTTCAGCTTGCCAACCATAAAAATCTGATCAGCCAGCCCTTTACCGAAAGAACGTTTCCTGGCAGGTACATCTGTACCATAACCATGCAACATAAACACCGCTTCAGGGTGAATGAGGTCAGTGACATAGGCTGTGATCACCCCCTGGATATCACCGGAAGCCACCCGGACCTGGTCTCCATCCTTTATCCCCAGTTCTGCAGCAGCCCGGGTGTTGATCCACAGCTTGTTGTGGTCTAAAAACTCGTGAAGAATCGGGTTGTTGTGATGATGGCCATGGGCCTGATAACCGCTTCGGCCGGCGAGCAGACGAAAGCTGCCCGGCGGAGGTGTTTCGGGTGAGACGTATGGCGCCAATGACACAATACCGGCAGCCTCCCATTTGGGATTTACAATCTCAATCTTACCGGAATCTGTACCGAATTTAAGGTTATCCCGATCATACCAGATTGCCTTGTCGGTCAGCTTAACAAAGCCCTTTTCATCAAAGTCAGCTGCGGTCAGACCGGTATCCTGCAGCTGATACTGCCAGATATCTTCAATGGATTCAAAAGGAAAACAATCGCCCTTGCCCATTCGCTTCGCCAGATCACAGTATATTTCCCAACCGGCTTTTGTGTTGTTCAACGGCTCAACACACTTCTGCCGTCTGCCGAAACCGGGTTTAAGCCCCTTTTCCGTCCGCAGGATGCTGGCTCGTTCGAGGTAGGTGTTCTCCGGGAGAATAACGTCGGCAAACCAGGCCATTTCACTGAAGTTAATGTCAACGGCCACAATCAGATCAAGCTTGTCCAGTATCCTCTTCTGCTCTCTTGTATCAGGCAGGGCGATAAGCGGATTGTGGCGGTGAACAAAGTACGCCTTGACCGGATACGGCTCGCCGGTCTCAATGGCCTCATAGGCCAG
Source organism: Desulfobulbus sp. (assembly GCA_012729435.1). GTDB lineage: Bacteria > Desulfobacterota > Desulfobulbia > Desulfobulbales > Desulfobulbaceae > Desulfobulbus. The sequence continues at coordinate 5,415 of JAAYDD010000054.1, read as the reverse complement.
GTGCAGCATACCGGCACCTTTATCCCACAACGGAAAACGGGTGCCGCAACCATCCGCGCGATCTTCAGTCACTGCCGGAGAAAGGGCCCCCAGGCTTTTTAGCCCTGCTTTTCCGGCATCTTTCGGCCCCTTCACATAGAACAGGCCGCCGGGCTGTTCGATGGAACCCATCAGGGCATTTAAGATATGAATCATTCGCGAGGCATAAAAAGAATCGCGATAGCGGGCCAGGTTCCAGCCCGGATGGATGATAACCTTTGGCCGGTCCTTCTTTAACTCCAGACAAAAGGCCTCGATTTCCTCGGCACTGATTCCGGTCTCCTGAGCCGCCCATTCCGGTGTGTAAGGGGCCAGAAAAGTTTTGAACGCAGGTAATCCGATTACATATCGCTCAACAAACTCCTCATCGTAGTAGTTGTTGTAGACAACACTGTGGGCAATCCCCAGCAGCAATGCATAGTCGGTTCCCGGCCTGATCTGCCAGAAGCGGGTCGCCTTGCCGGCAGTGACCGATGCCCGGGGATCGATATAGGTCACCTTGGCACCGTTCTTGATGCCTTTAAGAAAACTCTTGACCTCTTTAACCCGCAGCGATTCCGTGATATTCCGGCCGAAAAGGACTATATGGCGGGCGTTTTCGTAATCATAGTTAAACCCCTTGCGCCCAAGACCGTAGACCGATTGCGAAGCATGATGCACGCTGCGTCCGCAGGTACAGTCGTGGTTATGGTAGTTGGGTGAACCCAGAGCCTTGACAAAGGCCTTACGCAGGTCGGCAAAGGGCCCTCCGCGGTCGGAAAACATGATGGCCCGTCCGCCGTGCTCGGCGATAATGGCATTGAGCCGGGTTGTTATGTAATCATACGCCTCATCCCAGGAAACCTCACGCCACTGCCCCTCACCACGCTGGCCCATACGTACCATCGGTGCGGTAGGACGCTGTTTGTCGAGTCGCTGCGCAAAGGATGCCCCTCCCTTGGCACAGAGACTCCGTCCCATCGCAGAGTCGTTGTCGTTGCCTTCAATCCAGACCGGCTTCCCATCTTCAACGTGTACCGTAACCGGACAACGGACAGCACACATCCCACAGATACTGTATTGCGTTTCTTTCATACTTGTTCCTCGTATGGAGACTTCGTTCAACTGCCGTAACACAACAACATCAACTCTGCGCATGTCGCGGAGTTGATGTTTGCTGTCAATAACTCTCTGACTGTACGGAAAGGTTATCGTGTTGTTTCCGGTGGTAAGGCGAATCAGCTCAAATGGATGCAGGCAGATTCAAACCCCTGACCGACCTCAGCTGTACCGACATCCAGCCAGAACCCTGTAGCATCAATCAAATTGATGAATATTCAAACAAATTCAAAACAAAACTTAAAAGTATTCGTATTATCTACATAATTTATCGATAAAAAGAAAATCTATTTTGTCGCAGTAAACGATAAATTATTTTGATTGATAACAGACCATCACTCCAGAATTATTTTTCAAAACAGGATGCTCATCAGAATAAACTCGAAATGCCGATACATTCAACAAGCGTCGTTGTACGGTACCTGAACGTTGCTCAATCCGTACCGGACAGAGAAAATGACGCACAGATGTTGTGTGAAAAAACAGAAACCTGCCTCAAGCAGATCTGTTCAGTAAAACAATATCCTTGACCTGCACCCTCGACGTCCAAGGTAACGACACATGAGCAAATAATCAATCGACAACTTTGTAAAATCTTGCGTAAGCTGAAGATCAGTGTATATTTGTCGGGACGTATACTATCATTTTTTCACGGACGGGTAGCTCAGCTGGATAGAGTGTTGGCCTCCGAAGCCAAAGGCCGCGGGTTCGAATCCCGCCTCGTCCACCAGCAATAAAACCCCATCGGAACAGCTGTTCTGATGGGGTTTTGTGTTGACAGCCCACAAACCCGTCCAACATAAAAGACTGCAGCAGCTCACAGAAAACAGCTGAGCTGCTATCCACTTCACTCCGCCTGCCATCAGGCGTAACGATCGTCTTTTTACTGCCGGCTCATATCCCAAACCAGGTAACAGGCATAGAGCACCGGCGGAACCATCATGATCAAACGCAATACCCAGGGTTTGATCGGTCGGCCCTCGTCAGGTGGATTCCGTTGCTGCTGCAGGCGTAGCTTAGCGTCATTTTTTCGCTCTCGACGTAACTTTCCTTTGTTAACACCCATAGTCTCTTCTTCGATGTTCAGTGATTCGGCTGCAACACAGATGGATAAAGTTTATCTGTGCCGATTATACCGGGTCATCCGCTGAACCAGCGGTTTCTTTCACCGGTCAACTCTTGGTTTCAGCAAAGACCACTCTGCATCTCCAGGCAAATGTGTTTCAGTCTCGTATACGGACCGGGTCCATGTTCCATGAGCATCCTTGTACCAGGTAACCTCAGCCAGGCCAATTACAAAGTAAGAGCACCTGCCTCTCTCTCTTCTTTACAGCCTTTCCCGGCAACGATCCATGTACGGATCAACAGAATGTGCACCTTAAGCCGCACAACCCTGTCTTTTCTGCTTATGTCTCACTCTGTGTACCATACGGCTGTCATTCCGACCGAATTTTTCCTGTCAAATATTTTTTCATCGTCTCGAAGAGAAAAACCATCTATCCTGCAAAATCGCTGCTCAAAAACCGGGACCACCGTAAACATATGTCAGAACATCTCGTCTTTCACGGAAAACTGATCCGGGCAACATGGACCCCCACATCTCTTTTCTGCCAAAGGATGCTTCAATGTGCTTTCAGCAACTACATGATCATCTTGTTTCTTCAGCCATTGTATCGGGTGCCTCAGCGGCAACTGTACTGCCCATCGAAGCTCTGAGGGTGGATGAGAGGCTTGCCGCACTGTGCGGTTCTCCTCACCGGTGCCCCAGCTACGGACTTGCCCCGGGCTGTCCGCCCCATGCACTTGCACCGGCTGTTTTTCGTCAACAACTGGCCGATTACCAGCATGTGCTCGTCTTTAAGATTGATGCTCTGATTGTTGACCTGATGGGTCCGGCTCGGTTGTCGATAGCCCGGACAGTGCATGAGATAACCGCCAGGCTCGAGCAGGTCTGTCAAACCTGTGGACTCCATCCTGTCACAGGCCTTGCAGCGGGTTCCTGCAAAGAACTGTTCTGCAGTGAAGATTCCTTCTGCCGGGTACTCCGTCATGACGGCCCCTGCCCCTACCCTGACCTGGCCAGACCATCACTGTCTGCGGTGGGTATAGATTTCGGAGAACTCGCGAACCGGGCCGGATGGGCGTTCAACAGGATCCAGTCTGACTCATCCACCGATGAACAGACAGCCATGGGGTTGATGGCCGGCCTCGTCCTGTTTGCACAAAAAACAGACCACAGTGAAAAATGACAACAAAAAAGGCGACTTCTATGAAGCCGCCTTTACCGGATGAGTGCTGCTTGACAACGTCAATGACCGTTGTCCTGAAAACTGCTGGCGGGAACTAATTTTCACCTCTCACCAGCAGAACATCGCAGGCCGGATTTTTCACCACTTTGGCAATGGTATCACGCATGACCTCCAATCCCCGGCGAAAGGGGTTCGATAAAATAAGCAGATCATAACCGTTTTGCGATTCCTTGCGTATCTCATCAGCAACATCGCCGGTTGCGATGAGCAGCTCGCCAGGGATTCCGGCCGTCTGTTCCTTGAACATCCGGGCAGCGGTTACCGCCGCTTCAGTTTCCAGGGCCTCCATGTATTCGAGAAATCCGATCCGGGCATTACAGCCGGAAAGCCAGTCATGGCCGGTAAACACGTCCCAGGTTCCATCAATAACAAAGATCCCGTTAAGAGTCGCATCCCACTGTCTTGCCAGAGTCAGAGCCCGGGCGAGGGTGGCTGGGTTGTCATCTATGGCAAGAAGCAACTTCATCAGGGTAATGTTCCTTTCTCATGATCCAGGGTAAGGATGGTCTCCTTTCCTTTTTTCACCTTGTCACCTGGTTTTCCGGATATCTTCAGTACTTTGCCGTTTGTTTTGGCTGTAAAGGTCTCAACCTCGACTTTTTCCTCCATCAGGTTATTGACCCATTTCTTCTTGACCAGCTCCAGCGAATAAAGTTTGTCGCCTTTTTTGACAGTCGCACCTTCGTCCACAAACAACTCGACCAGTTTTCCGTCCTGGCTTGCCTTGATATTAACCGACGGCACAATAAAGGCCATATACGTCAGAACCACAGCAACAAGAAAACCGGAAAAAATAATGGCTGCCACATCTTCGTGACGGTCACTTTTAAAGACGGTGAGGGAATTATTCTTTTCCGACATAACAGTGTCTCCTTGATTCAGACTTATTAAAATGCACCTTCTTTCGGAATGAAAGCAAGGATGATGATCAGTGCCAGAATATACTTCACCAGTCCGGCAACAAAGCCTATGCGCAGAGGTACTCCGCCGGCGGCCTTAATCTCCCGTACGTCGATATATGCCCCCAGACCGACAAGACCGACACCAAACACCCAGGCCATGACAGTACGCAGCAAGAGGAGGGTTTCCGATCCCTCAGCTCCGAGAACATGAGCAGAAGACAGGGCTGTCATACCGATAAATCCAAGAACAAAAATGGGGAATTTTGAGGCAAGCAGTGAACCTAAACTGATGTGTTCAGCATCAGCCTCCCCTTTCCAGTACCAGGCCGTAATGAAGAAGACAACGAAAGGAATGCTGACTACACGGACCACGTTCCAGATCTCACCGTACGCAACGGCGGTACCGGGTGCAAAAACGGGGTTAAACGCCAGACAGGTGGCGAGCACCTGACCTGAGTTGAGTATTCCGGTGCCGACCCATGCGCCGAACTGGTAATCGGACATGGAAAGCGCCTTGCCGATAAAGGGACTGATGAACATCGTCATGATTCCAAATCCCAAAATCGTGGCAATGGACAGAGCGACATCAACCGGTTTGGCGCGGACACCGGGCGCCGTTGCCACGCAGGCTGAAACACCGCACACCCCGCAGGCCGCCGCCATGGTTGCTGTGACTGAACGGTCAGCTTTGAACTTTTTGCCAAGCCACATGATAAAAAAGGCGGTACCGAAAACAAAGCTCACGATCAGGGCTATTGCAATACCGCCGACCTTGAGCAACTTGTCAAAGGTGTAGAGAGAGCCAAGCATGATAACACCGGATTTGATAAAAAGCCGTGTCGTGCGAAAACCGTCTTCCGCCCATGCCGGGATCTTGCCGCCGAAAAGTATATTGCGATAGAGCATTCCGGTGATGATTGAGAGTAAAATATAATTTAAACCAGTGATGTCCGGTTAGGGACTTGCATGATGGATTTCAGGGGGTTCTTTCCCTTGTAGCCGTATTTGGGATGGGGGTTGTCCCATCCGGGATTCATTGAGGATCTGGTTGCGCAGCTGGCGGACGC
>JAAYDD010000004.1 GCA_012729435.1 Desulfobulbus sp. | reverse complement strand
ATACCGATACCGTCATCCGTAATGGTAAACAGTACATACTGACCGGGCGGAACGGTTTCAAATCCATAAACGGGCTGCTCAACATACAGATTTTCAGTTTTCAGCAGTATCTTCCCCTTCTGCCCAACCGCCTCAAAACTGTTGACGAGAAGGTTCATAATCGCTTTTTCAAGATGGACTGAAGAGCCGAAAATATCATGAAGATCTGAAGCTAAATCAACGTTCAGTGCAACACCTGGGTGCTGATTTTGAAGTGAAATATACTCAAGACTCTGAAGATGAGCGGTGATGATATCATTTAGATGAACATTCTCTTTAATAGTTATTGCCCGTCTTGCTAAGGCCAGAAGATCCTGAACGATGGCAGCAGCTTTCAGGCCTGCTCGACGGATACTTTGCAAAGGCCCTCGCATTTCATCATCCGGGGGCAGCTTTAGAAGAAGTAATTCCGGATAATTAACAATTCCTGACAGCACATTGTTCAGATCATGGGCTACACCTCCGGCAAGTCTCCCTAAAGTTTCCATCTTTTGAGCTCTGAGCAGCTCAGATTCTAAACGGGCGCGTTCCTGCTGCGCCTCCTCGCGCTCCATGATTTCAATTCGAAGTTGTTTATTTGCATGCTCCAGCTCCTCTGTTCTCTGACGAACCCGCAACTCTAAAGTATTTCGGCTCTCCTGCAGCTCTATCTCTTTTATCTGCAACTCCTGTACAGTCTGTGAGAGCAGTTGTTGCTTATCAAACATTGCTTTCCATGATTCAAAACGACTCTTTTCCACAAGGAATGCCAAAACACAAACCACCAGATAACTGGGAATAAAACGAATGGCAAAATCCCGGGTATACACATTGAGCAGATCAGAGGACAAATCCACAATAAGAAAACCGGTGCACAAGGCGCAAAGGACCAGAGCAGCGGTGAGTCCCTGAACCATACCGAGCAGATACAGGGAGAGGAGAGGAAAGGTGTATAGCCACATGAACGCTGTCGCATTGACTCCTCCGATAAAGAACAGGACACAGAAAAACACACCGATCGCAAACACACCGACCCGGGATGCAGTTGGTTCATCACCAGTTTTATACAGATAAACAAGAAGAAGAAAGATAAGAGATGCTGTAACAAAATCGGCAAGAGCAAGCCATACTGCATTTTGAATGAACGCGACCACGCCCATGGCAACTAGAAGAAAAATGCCGAGACCAAGAAAAACAGACAAAAGCAAAACCCTTCGTATAGTTTCGCTATCACTGTCTATGTGCATTTTACTGAAAGGGAAAACACGCATCACTGTCCTCTCATACCTGTTAAAAAAGAGAAAACGCTCTGGAGCCGGCCGGAAAAGAATCCCCTAAAATCTTGTGTCATACAACATATTGAAAAACAAGTATTTTTTTATCCGTGGATGTTGTTTTGAAAAGTTTATCTGTACATTCGGGTCCGGAAACGAACCGGAGAAGACGCTATCCTTTAACATCCCGGTCGGGAAAGGGCCTGACTTCAGCATGCCTCTTCGAGCAATCACAGACATTGAGGGATGGATGAGACCCGGCATTCAACAGCCTGCCAGTTGTACACATATACTACAACACAGAGTGCCGATGATACCCGGGAAATTTTCATACGTGCCGTAGTCACCTGGATTCACTCGGATTACCACAAAGCAGGCCGAACTGTTTATTCATAACCTGTGCCGTTGTCTCATAAAGTTATACCGACACGCCGGATGACGTATTCTGCCGTCCATTAAACGACGAATACAGTGTCCTGATAGAATTCACATCCCGACAAGCCTTCCAATCATCT
>JAAYDD010000053.1 GCA_012729435.1 Desulfobulbus sp. | reverse complement strand
TAAAAACAGCCAACTCCGGTTATCTGACCAGAAGACTTGTTGATGTTGCCCAGGACACAACGATTGTGATGAAAGATTGCCAAACCATGCGTGGTACTTTAGCCGAACCTCTCATTGAGGGCGGTGAGGTCATAGTCCGCATTGGTGAACGTATTCTTGGCCGCGTCGCTTTAGAAGACGTTGTTGACCCTCACACCGGCGAGGTTCTGGTGGGAATGAATGAGGAAATTACCGAGGACCGGGTAGAGGCCATTGAAGCAGCTGGTATTGATCGGGTCTATATTCGTTCTGTACTGACATGTGAGGCCAAACGTGGAATTTGCGCCATGTGTTATGGCCGTGATCTTGGCCGTGGTCACATGGTCAATATCGGTGAAGCCGTGGGCATCATAGCAGCCCAGTCCATTGGTGAGCCCGGAACCCAGTTAACCATGCGGACATTCCATATTGGCGGTGCGACACGTGGCGCGGTGGAACAGGCCGAGGTCCGGACGCAACGTGGAGGGCAGATCCGCTATAAAAATCTCCACGCAGTTACGAACGACGAAGGGTATCAGGTTACGATGAGCCGCAATGCTGAAATTACCGTTCTGGACGATCTGGGTGTAGATAGAGAGCGTTTCCCCGTTCCCTATGGAGCAACGCTCAGGATTCAGGAAGGCCAGACCGTTGATCCTGGCACAGTCATCGCTGACTGGGATGCCTTTTCAATTCCCATCGTTGCAGAGGTCGGGGGCAAGGTCAAGTACGGTGATGTGATCGAGGGCGATACGATGCAGGAGCGTGTCGACCAGATTACCGGGAAGGCCAGTAAGGTTATTACACCGGGTACCTCCAGCAAGCAGATGAACCCGCGCATTTCGCTCAAGGATGAGCGGGGGAGAACCGTCAAGTTGCCCGGAGAGGATGTTGCGGCCCGTTATCCGCTGCCCATTGGCTCGATCATCACGGTCAATGAGCAAGATATGGTGTCTCCTGGGACAGTTATTGCCAAAATCCCTCGCGAAACAACGAAAACAAAAGACATCACCGGAGGTCTGCCCCGGGTTGCCGAGTTGTTTGAAGTGCGTAAACCTAAAGAGCCGGCAATTATATCCGAAGTTGACGGGAGGGTCAGTTTTGGTAAAGATCTGAAGGGAAAACGCAGGGTTATTGTCACTCCAGAGATCGGGGAACCGAAGGAATATCTCATACCGAAATCGAAGCATATCACTGTTCATGAAAACGACAGGGTTGAGGCGGGTGATCCTTTAATGGAGGGAATCAGGCTGCCCAACGATATTCTTCAGGTGAAAGGTGCTGAGGAACTGGCTCGCTTTCTGGTTAATGAGATCCAGGAAGTGTATCGACTGCAAGGAGTAAAAATAAACGACAAACATATCGAGACCATTGTGAGGCAAATGCTCAAAAGAGTGCGTATCTCTGATGCTGGAGATTCGCGATTCGTCCTTGATCAGCAGATTGAGTGGTGGAAATTCCAGGAAGAAAATGAGCGTTTGCTTCGTGAGGGTCTGCGACCCGCTTCAGCAGAGCCTCTTCTGCTGGGAGTGACGAAGGCATCATTATCAACAGATTCGTTTATCTCAGCCGCCTCTTTTCAGGAAACAACCAAGGTGTTGACGAATGCAGCAATGGCTGGAAAAGTTGATGATCTTTCCGGGCTAAAAGAGAATGTGATCATGGGAAGGCTGATAACCGCCGGGACGGGGTTAAAGCGGTATCGATTGCACGAGGAGAATAACGAGTAGCGAATATAGCCGTTGATTTTTCGTTTTTATTACATTATAATTAATACTTTCATGTTTTTATTGAGCAATAGAGCATTGCGCTATTTTTGAGGAGCTGACTTCATGCCTACGATTAACCAACTGGTCAGAAATCGACGCAAGAAAATAACCAAGCATACCAACACGCCTGCATTGCAGAACTGCCCGCAAAAGCGAGGGGTCTGCGTGCGTGTGTATACAACGACTCCCAAAAAACCAAACTCCGCTTTGCGGAAGGTTGCCAGGGTACGCCTGACAAATGGAATAGAGGTGGCCTCTTATATCCCCGGTATCGGACATAACCTGCAAGAGCACTCTGTTGTCCTTATCCGGGGCGGGCGTGTGAAGGACTTGCCTGGTGTGCGCTACCATATCGTGCGTGGTACTCTGGATACACTCGGGGTTAATGAGAGACGACAGGGTCGATCAAAATATGGGGCAAAGCGTCCTAAGTAAAATTGGACTTATGATATAGAGCAGGTGATAGTATGCCGAGAAAAAAACTGTTAGAAAAGCGGTCGGTTGCTCCTGATCCGAAGTATAACTCAGTGCTTGTTGCAAAATTTACCAACGGGCTGATGGTTGCCGGCAAGAAGACTGTGGCCAGGCGTTTGTTTTATGATGCAATGGACATCGTCGGTACCAAGGTTCCTGATCAGGATCCGCTTGTCGTTTTTGAGGAGGCAATGGAGAATGTCAGGCCGCGGGTAGAGGTTAAGAGTCGCCGGGTGGGTGGAGCGACATACCAGGTGCCTGTTGAGGTTCGTCCTGAACGCAGAAATGCCCTGGCCATCAGGTGGATCATAAGTAATTCAAAGGGGCGGGCCGGTCAGACGATGTCCGAGCGGTTGGCTGCCGAGTTGCTTGATGCATTCAACAATCGCGGCGCTTCGGTTAAAAAGAAGGATGATACGCATAAAATGGCAGAGGCGAACAAGGCTTTTGCGCATTACCGCTGGTGACCGGCTTTTTGTTGATAGTGCCGAGAAAAGTGGATTGACAAAGAAAAGGTTCTGGAGTAAAGACAACGGCATTTTTCTAGGGGTTCGAACCGGAGGGATGTTGTTTGATTAGATAAAGGTGACAAAAGTGGCGTTGGGAGAACCATTAGCCAATGTGCGGAATATCGGCATAATGGCCCATATCGATGCGGGAAAAACGACCACTACTGAGCGCATCCTGTTCTACACTGGCCGATCCCATAAGTTTGGCGAGGTTCATGATGGTGCGGCGATCATGGACTGGATGGAGCAGGAGCAGGAGAGGGGGATAACGATCACCTCAGCCGCGACGACGTGCAGGTGGGGTGACTATCAGATCAATATAATCGACACCCCGGGGCACGTGGATTTTACGGTTGAAGTCGAGCGCTGCTTGCGGGTGCTCGACGGTGCTGTGGCGGTCTTCTGTGCGGTTGGAGGGGTCGAGCCCCAGTCAGAGACCGTCTGGAGGCAAGCGGATCGCTATAAGATACCGCGAGTTGCCTTTGTGAACAAGATGGATAGAGTCGGGGCGTCTTTTACCGGATGCCTTGAGGAGATTAGAGACCGATTGGGGGCCAATCCTGTTGCTGTTAATATCCCCCTTGGTTGTGAAGAGACCTTTGCCGGTGTCATCGATTTAGTGGAGATGCAGGTGCTCCGCTTTGATGAAGCGTCACTGGGACAGGTCGTTATCAGTGAACCGATACCGGATTCACTCGTTGGCGAATCATCGGCCGCCCGGATGGCCCTCCTCGAGAAGTTGGCCGACTTCGATGAAGGGGTCATGGAAAAATACTTGAATGATGAAGAAGTGTCCTCGGATGAGATCCGAGCGGCCCTGCGTAAAGCAACACTTGCGCATGAGCTGGTGCCGGTTCTTTGCGGATCAGCGTTTAAGAATAAAGGCGTGCAGCCTCTGCTTGATGCGATCACTGCTTACCTGCCGTCCCCGATTGATATACCGCCGGTTGAGGGACAGGACAGAGACGGTAACCGTCTGGTGCGGAGAGCAAAGGCCGATGAGAAGCTGTGCGGGTTGGTTTTTAAAGTGCAAACTGATCCGTATG
>JAAYDD010000052.1 GCA_012729435.1 Desulfobulbus sp. | reverse complement strand
CCGGGTGCTGCATTCTGCACCAGATTTCTGACGCCAGCCCGCATCACTTTACAGGCCTGTCAAAAAACAGCAGCTGATCAGAAGCAATGAATATCACTCCTGCTCCATAAAAGGATAATCAATATACCCTGCAGGACCCGGCTTATAAAAGGTTGAAGGATTCGGTGTATTCAGAGCTGCACCGGCCCGGATGCGCTCCGGAAGATCCGGATTGGCTATATAGGCTGTTCCAAAGGCAACGGCGTCAAACCGGCCGGTAGCAATGGCCTCTTCTGCTTCGATTGCAGAATACCGCAGATTAGCTATGAGGGTTCCCCGGTAATGTTCACGAAACGGTGTAAGAATATCACCCTGTAATTCGCCCATGACATCGCCGCGGATCAGATGCACGTAACCAAGGTTATACGCATTAAGGCGATCAGCAAGCCAGCGGGCCAGTCCAACCGGATCACTGTCGCCCATACTGTTGAAACTGGACAGCAGAGACAGACGAACCCCTACGCGGTCACTCTCATAGACTGTGCAAACCGCATCAAGTACCTCAAGTAAAAGCCTTGCGCGGTTTTCAACACTTCCGCCATAATGACCACTTCGTTTATTACAGCCGTCCCGCAAAAACTGATCAAGTAAATACCCGTTGGCTCCATGGAGCTCTATACCATCAAAACCGGCCTTCTGTGCATTGATCGCCGCCTGTCTGAACAGCTCGATGATACCGGGCAGTTCGTTATCCTGTAAGACCCGCGGCACCACATACTCTGCCTTGCCCCTGGGGGTGTGCGTATAATCATTGGTAATGGCCGCAGCAGTGGCAGAGACCGGTTCTATGCCGTCATTTATAAACGGGTGACAGGCACGCCCGCCATGCCACAGTTGCAGAAAAATCCTTCCACCCTTTTCGTGAACAGTACTGGTAACCAGTTGCCATCCTTCAACCTGTGCCTGGTTGTAGATACCCGGCTCGGTTTGGAATGCCGAGTGCCCTTCCTGTACCATGGTAGCCTCGGCAATGATCAGACCGGCGCTGGCACGCTGACCATAATATTCAGCCATCAACGGGGTCGGTACGTGGGTCTTATCTGATCGGCAACGTGTTAAGGGCGCCATGCAGATCCGGTTTGGCAGGGTCAGGGTTCCGAGTTGCAGGGGTTGAAAAAGGTGCTGCATGTCTATTCTCCAAGAAAATGTGATCAAAACCTCAAGCCGGATGTGTATCGCCAAACAGGTCCGTCAAACAACCAGTCTGGTCCGGGAACGGGCCTTGCTTTTTCCTTTTCTGGTCAGCCCTATGGCCTGGGTTGCCTGCACAGCGATCTCCTCGATGGAACGCCCCTCTACGTTGAGGACCTTAATATTATGCCGCATATAAAGCTGCTTAGCCTGCTGCAGTTCCTTGGTACAGTTGGACAGGCTCGCATAGGTGGAACCTGCGTATCGTTTCTCACGAATCGTATGAAGGTACCGTGCTGAACAGACCAGGCCTACTACTTTTTTCCGGTTACGGACGATCTCTTTAGGCAGTTCGTCTTTATCAAGATGATCCGAGGTAAGTGGAAAGTTGGCTGCCTTAAGTTCCATATGAGTGGCCAGATAGATACTGACCGGTGTTTTTCCTGATCGCGAGACACCGATAAGGATGATTTCTGCCTCATCGTAATCATCAGGTCTGGTGCCGTCATCATGCTCAAGAGAGTAATGGATGGCATCAACCCGTTTATCCATGCGGGAAATGGTAAAGTGTCGAGAATAACCCGGTTCCCGTCTTGCCGGAATCTCCAGTGACTTTTCAAGCAGCTCGAGAGTACTGAGAAAAATATCAAAAAACCTGATCTCCGGACAATTAAAAACGTTCCTCGTCTCATCATCCATAAGCGTACAAAAGACCAGTGGCTGCATACCTTCAGACTGTTTGAGTATGTGAGCCAATGCACGCTGTGCATCGCCAGGAGTGTGGACAAAGGGGATTTTCTCCTCACGAAAACGAATCCCGGGAAACTGAGCCAACAGAGCCCGCCCCATATCTTCAGCAAGAAGAGCCGTAGATCCGGAGACATAGTAAACATCATACATTTTAACTTCAGGTGCTATCTCATTCATTTTCGCTTGTGACAAAAGAGGCAACGATATTTTGGAGGATGTGTTTCCGGCAGCTGATTCTTCTCTCCAGGCCCGTGACAGCTGTCACAGGCCTGTTCCGCCTTCTTTTTACTCATGGTCATAAACCGTTCATGATCCTGATCCCGAGGAAGCGGTTTTGTGGTCTCAGGCGGGGCATTGAATAAAAAATAAAGAAGCAGACAGCTTCCGGTTAAAAACAGGATATTGGCAAAAGTTCTTTTGTATTTGCTCGTCATGCGGTTGTCAAGGTAATGGGAGCTGTGCAGCAGTTTTGAACTAACAGGCTGTTGAAAAACAGAAAAACATGAGACAAAGGGTTGTTTGTTTGCCCTTCGATAGCTCTTTTGCAGAGGCCCTTGGCCGTTTGTTTGTCATGATGCGTTGCCATTTTTTGTTCTCTGAGATG
>JAAYDD010000051.1 GCA_012729435.1 Desulfobulbus sp. | reverse complement strand
GCAGGGTATCCTCGGTGAAATGCTTGGGTGGGCTGGTTTTGCCCTCCTTGACGACTGTACCGGACAGGGGCAAACTCTGGCCTTCGGTCAGCTCCGGCAGCGCCTTGCTCTCGGTTTCTTTATCCGGTTCCGGGGTATTCTTCAAATTGGCACAGTAGGCAGCATCCAGCGCCCGCCAGCCGGGATGCTTCACCGTCCTGCCTTTGGCGGAAAACTCAACACCGGCGCACTCCACGGTGACAGAAGTTTCGGCATAGGTATGGGGCTGGGCCACAGCGCACAGCAGACGCAGAGCCACCAGCTCCAGCACCGCCCTTTCGCCCACCGGCAGACCGGACAAGTCAGCATTTTGGATATTACGGGTGGGGATCACCGCATGATGGTCGGTCACTTTCTTGTCGTTGATAACCGCATCGGCATCGCAGGAAATCGCGATTCCTTTTCGGAAGGTCATAGCATTAGCAACCAGATTCACCAGCACCGGCAGACCCTCGGCCATGTCCGAAGTCAGATAGCGGCTGTCCGTGCGGGGATAGGTGCAGAGCTTCTTTTCATACAGGTTTTGTAGATAGTCCAAAGTCTGCTGAGCGGTATATCCCAACAGCCGGTTGGCATCCCGCTGGAGCGTAGTCAGGTCATAGAGGGCAGGCGGCTTTTCCGATTTGTCTTTACGCTCCACCTGTTTGACCGTGGCAACAGCACTCTGACAGGCACTTTGCAGCTGTTCAGCGGCGGCCTTGTCCTTCATACGTTCCCCGGCAACTGTGAAACCGGGTAGTTCCAACGTCACCGTATAAAACGGCACCGGCTTGAAACCGTCGATCTCTGCCTCCCGCTGGACGATAAGAGCCAGTGTCGGAGACATGACGCGCCCAATGTTGAGGGTTCGGTGGTACAGCACGGAAAAAAGGCGTGTGGCGTTAATGCCCACCAGCCAATCCGCCTTGGCGCGGCAGAGGGCCGCATCCCGCAGACCGTCATACTCTGCACCGGGGCGCAGGTTAGCAAAGCCCTCCCGGATAGCGGAATCCTCCATGGAGGAAATCCAGAGCCGCTTCATAGGCTTTTGGCAGCCTGCCAGTTCATAGACACTGCGGAAAATCAGTTCACCCTCCCGCCCAGCGTCGCAGGCGTTCACTACCTCGGTCACATCCGGGGCATTCATTAGCTTTTTCAGCACATCAAACTGCTTCTTTTTGTCCTTGCCCACCGTCATCTGCCAGTCTACCGGCAGGATGGGCAGATCGTCATAACGCCACTTGGCGTACTTGGGGTCATAGCTGTCCGCATCGGCCAGCCCAGCCAAATGGCCCACACACCAACTGACACGCCATCCGTTTCCCTCCAGATAGCCGTCCTTACGGGCGGTGGCACCGATCACAGCGGCCAGACTATGGGCAACCGATGGTTTTTCGGCAATCACAAGTTTATGGTTCATATTCTTCGTCCTCCCATTCGGCCTGCCCATAGTTATACAGCTTTCTTTCAATACTGTTTTCCTCCGTCAACAGCAGATCATAACCGAACCGATAATCATAGCGGTACAATTTCCCCAATAGATCGTTGATGATGATACGGCAGGCCAGTATCACACGGTTTTTATCAACCTGCATCAGCTGGTATCGTTGATAGTCATTGTAATAATCCCTTCGGATATGGCGAGCTTCTTCATCCAGAAGCATATCCACAGGGTCCTTTTCATCGTCCTCTTTCGTCCCTTTGGCATGGTTCAGCAGTTCCATCACCATAGGGAAATTCTGTTCATCCATCCGGCCCTCCTCTTTCAGAAAGCCGATCAGGGCGCTAAGCAGAAGGAGAACTGCTGTCCGTTCACTCTCTACCAGGGTATCCATCGTCTTTGCTGCTCCGGGAAGGAGCTGTTCTTTCACAAAATCTGTCACATCACCGGAATACAGCAGGCGAATGGAATCTATGGACAATGGGACAGCTGCGGTGTCCTCATCGTAAAACTCAAAATCATCCTTCTGCACAGGCTTTTTCCGAAATTTACCCAATACGGTAGAAAAGATGTCTCCGCCAAAATAGACAGCAATGACGATCAGATCAAAAACAGCAATGGTTTTAATAAGAATACTCAGCACATTCATTTTTCGTTTTTCCTTTCTTTGAGCCATCCGGTCAGCTGCCGGTGGCAGAAGCCTACACACGGCTGGCCATAACGTTAAGTCCCACAGCCATAACAGGGGTGGCCGGGGGATAAAGAGGGAGGACGGGAAGTGTTCCTCCCGCCCTCCGGCCTGCGTGTCATCATAGATTCAAAAGGGCTGTCGGTGAAACGGGTCAAATCTGTTCGTCCTCGTTTTCTCCATCGCTGCCCCTGTCAGCATCCGGTTCATCGGAACCCTCGATCTCCCAGGGTTCCTCATCCTCCGGGTCCGCTTCATCCTCGCCGTAGTCATAATCGTCCAGATTGTCATTGCCTTTGGTCTTAGGCTTGTTTTTCACCAGCTTAAAGTAGGCAAAGGCTCCGCCGCCACCCAGCAGGGCAAGCACCAGGATCAAAAGCGCCGGGTTCAGGCCCGCAGGTTTCTTCTCCGGTTCTTCCGTCACCTCCGGTTCAGGAGCTTTCCCTATGCAGCCACTCAGATTGGTTGCACAGACCGGGCAGGCGGTATTGACTGCACCGGCTTCACATTTTTTCGTGCAGTTACAGGTGGCGGGCTTCTCCTCGGTGGTCTGGCCGGTTTCCATCAGCGCCATCAAGTCGGCCTCGTCAACCTGATTCAAAAAGTGGACCGCAGTTTCCTTGTCCTCATTTGCCCGGTCAATGAGGATATAGAAATAATTGCCTGCCTTAGTGGTGACGGTGATGAGCTGCTTATTGCCGCCGTAATCGTCCACCAGGGCGGCGTTGCCCTCCGGCGTAAGGGGCGGCGTATCCTCTTTCGGCTGCTCCACAATCACGTTGTCATCGTTAGTGGCATCCTGTCCCTCCGGTGTCTGTGCATAGGCGGGAACAGAAAGGCCGCCCACAATCAACAGGGCGGCGCAAAGTGCGGTCATTGTTCTGAAAATATACTTATGCTTCATGGGCGGTATCCTCCTGTTCTTCGTAATCAGCAGAAACAGCGGCTCTGCCGGGAACCATGCCGCTGGACAACATAGCGTTCAGCTGGGCAGGGGTCATCCGCATAGCGCGCACCATCTGGACGATTTCCAGATTCTCTGCTTCAGTTTTCTGTGCTTCCAAAGTTTTCAACTTCTCCTGATACTCCGCAATCTTCTCGCGGACCTTTTCGATCTCGCGGTCAATGCGGTCAATTTTGTTCATAGCCATTATCATTCACTCCTTCTCAAAAAACTCAGTTACCAGTTCATCAGGCCATAGCCTTTGATAGATTCGTAATTCAGGTCATAGCTCTTGATTTTACAGGCATCACCGGAATTTCCTTCTACCGTGTAAACCCGGCTGCCATCTGTACCAATGACGATACCCACATGGTCAGCAGAACCATCAAGGTCCCAATCGAAAAAGATAGCGTCACCGGGGGCGATGTTCTCATATCCGCGCCCGCCCCATTGCCCATGAGACTGGAACCAGGGAACTCCCTGAGACTGACAGCCTGCAAAGCGCGGCTCAGATAAGCCTGCCTGCCCATAGCACCAGGACACAAAGCAGGCGCACCATTCCACACGGCTGTCAAAGCCATACCAGCTCCAATAAGGGTAGCCGCCCACATTGCCAACCTGACTCTGCGCCAGCTCCACCAGCGCCGGATTGCCGGGGCGTGTACCGTTTACGAACTCCACACCGGTCAAATCTTCGGAATTTCCCATATCCGGGGAACCGCCGCCAAACAGCAGGGGCTTGTTGCCCATCGTCTGCCGGTACACCTGATACATTTCCATCTGCTCCGGGGTCAATAGCTCTGCGGCAACAGAGGATATAGGCTTGCTCGTGAGCGTCACATTCAGGATGTAATACTCATACGGCACCTCCACCTCGTATTCATAGGTCTCGGTGGAGGTTTCACCTGTTACCGGGTCAGTGACAGTATTCGTACCGGTCCTCGTTTCTGTCCGATAGCGTATCTCCACTTCCTCGGTGAGCGTCAACTGATATTGCTCAGAGAATACACGCTCCAGCTCTCCCTGGGCGCTCTGACGGGTGTACCCCTGCAAGACAGCAGACAGGTAGGCCGCCAGCTCATGGGGGTCATGGCCGATCATATCCAGGTCGTAGCGGTATTCGTCATAACCGGGGTGACTGCTTTCAATATTGTCGATCTCAGTCTGCAACTGAGCTTCCTTGGCCGCATAATCAGCTTCCACCGCCAGCATTTCCGGGTCATCGGAGGGATAGGTAGTGCCGGAGATCACGGAACCGATGCTCTGCGCCATCATGGAGCAGGAGGACATGGTATTGAGCAGCAGACAGAGGATCAGGAAAATTGCACCCGCAATCAGAAACCCCTTTTTATGGCGCATGACAAATGCACCTGCCTGCTGTGCTTTTTCCTTTACTGTCCGGGCGGCCTTTCCGGTGGTCTGTGCAGTTTTGGCAGTATTCCCAGCAGTCTGACCGGCGTGTTTAGCGGCTGCATACTGCTTTTTGATGGTCTGCTTCTGCTGCCAGCGGGAAAGGGGATTGCTGGCAAACTGGGGATTTTCCTGCAAAGACTTCTGATACAGGGCGCTGACATTGGCCTTTTCCAGCTGACGCTCGGCCTGGGCTGCTTTGCGGTAGGGCTTTAGCTTGTGGCTGTGATACCCCTCCCGCACCAACCGTGCGCCGGTTTCCACCGCTTCCTCAGACTTGTGGGCGCTTTCCACGCCCACGTTGTCCTGCTCACTCTCCCGGACTTCCTTATGAATTTTGCCAGCAACCATATTGGCAGGGGCATCCCGCAAGGTATGGGATAGCTTGGAAGGCGGCTTTTTCTTGTCCTCCAGTACCAGCTTCGTTGTGGTCTTTCCAGTCTCCTGGTCAATCTCCACCTGCCGGACTTTCTTTTTAGGGATTTTGGCCTGCGCCCTGTCCGCTTTGGCGGCGGCCTTGTCCGCCTTGCGGATGGGCTTTTCCAACGCCGGATTAGCCCGTTCCTCGTCCGTAAAGCGCAGGCGTGGTTCCTTAATCAAACCATTCCCCCAGCATGAGGGCGGCTGTCATGTAGTGCAGCTCCACATAGAGGGCCAGCCCCACCGGGTCGTGAAAGGGGTGCTGAATCAGGTGGGCGTAAATCTGCGCCACCACATTGGCCAGCAGCTGAACCTGACTGCCCTCAAAAATGATAACGCCCGGTGTACCCTGCATGGCGCACCAGATTTCTGTCAGACGGAGCAGCCCCGCCTCGCCATCCTCGTTCAGTCCCGCAGACTGATCCGCAGCCGTGCGGCACTCGCTGATGGCATCCGCCATCACGGTGAGCAGCTGAGCGCG
>JAAYDD010000050.1 GCA_012729435.1 Desulfobulbus sp. | reverse complement strand
CGGACAGCTCTCTCTGACCGGCTGCAGATATGCGTTTAGGACTGAAACAGAACTCAACCGTTTGAACACCAAAAATATTTTTCGCTGCGTTCCACAAAAATGAAAACATTCCCGCAGAACTGTCGCCGGCCGGATCAAAGCAGATCCGTTTTCTTCAAGACACGAACGGCGAGCAGATAACCGGCAGCCAGTATCACCACCCAGGCAACAGAGAGAATGATGCTCATCATACCATACCTCCTCAGCATGCAATCAGATTGTCAACGTCCTATATGTTTCTAAAACAGGAGAAAATACAGATTTAATAGGCAGCGTGTTCGCCGATATCTTCAATCTTCATCTTCTCTCTGTTTAACAGCCACCATACGTAGGCAATATACGCGAGTACAAAGGGAATCCCCAAAGCGACATAGGTCATGACCTTCAGCGTGTACGGACTTGACGAGGCATTGTATATCGTCAGGCTCGACTGCAGATCAACCCTGGACGGATAGAAGGCGGTATTATTATAGGCCGGCAGGAGCAGAACTGTCAGACCGATCAGCACGGTTCCCGGACCGCCATACCAAATACCACTCGTCTGTGATGTTTTAGCGGTCTTCCAGACTCCGGTGATCAGCAAGCCCAGCCCTGCCGCTAAAAGGACGAGTAACCACGGGTTAGCCAGAAGATTCCTCAGGAACTTAAAGCTTACGATCTCAATCGTGCCCTTTGCGTCAACAATACCGTATCCCCTCATAAACAGAAGTGAAACAACAATAAGGAGACAGAGAGCCAGCGCCACGACAAAGTTCTGCAGACTCGCCTTTCGCAACCGTTCTTCCATTTCCGGCACTTCGCCAAGCTCCAGATTATTTACCAGATACATCGCCCCCAGGGTACGGGCATTAAAGACTAAAAACAGACCCAGGGCGATGTTGAACACCGATGCGACTGAAAGGCTCAGAGCAGCTTCAAGGCCACGCAGCGGATGGGTCCAGGTAACAAAATTACTCGTATCCAATGTGAAATTTGCGCCGGTATAGAAGGTGCCGACTGCAGCACCGATCAAGAGCAGACCGACTGTCCCGTTTATGAAAAGAAACCCTTCATAGGTCAGGCTGCCGTAGATATTCCATCGTTTTCTCCTGAACTCATAGCTGACCGCCTGAATGATGAAGGTAAAAAGAATGAGAATCCACACCCAGTAGGCACCGCCAAAAGAAGTGGAGTAAAATTTTGGGAATGACGCAAACAGAGAGCCTCCGAAAACAACCAGTGTTGTAAAGGTCAGTTCCCACTTCCTTCCCAAAGAGTTGATGACCAGATCCTTTTCAGTCTGGGTCTTTGCCACCTGCCACAGAAGACTCTGCCCGCCTTGAACAAAGGTTAAGAAGAGAAACAAAGCACCAAGAACGGAGCAGAGTAACCACCAGAGGTGTTGCAATGTCGAATATTCAAGTTGTTCAATCATATCAATTCTCCTCCGGTCCGATGTTGATCTGTTTGACCATGATGGCGATCTCTGCCACAAGGAGCAGAGTAAAAAGGACGAGGAACATTACAAAGGTCGTCTGCACAGTGCCGGTGCTCAGGTTGGTTCTGGCCACAGTAACAGGTAAGAGTCCCTGAATCGCCCAGGGCTGGCGCCCCACCTCAGCCACGACCCATCCTGCCTGGGAAGCAATAAGTCCGAGGATGTAGGTAATGGTCCCCAGCCCAAGCAGCCACTTCTTCTCGGCCAACGTCTTCTTGTAGGAGTAGTAGAGAAAACCGATGAAAATGAGAGGGAAAAGAGTTCCAAGACCGACCATGACATGGAAAGCGTTAAAGGACAGGGCCACCGGGGGCACGGCTTCCTCAGGCTTTTTCAGATACCCGTACCCCAGGAACTCTTTGTTTTCGTTGAATGCAGCCAGATGCACTTCGGCAGCAGCGGTATCGTTGGCTTTCTTGGCCTGTTTATAGGCATCAAGACTGGCCACCGCCTGTTTACCGAGCTCCATTTTCTGTGCTGTTCCAAGAATGTTATGCTCCGTATTCCCATATACCAGATCCTTCATACCAGGAACGAAGGAACCGAACGATCGGTTTGCCATCAGTGATAAAAGTCCGGGAATATGGAGATTGAAGCCGATGAAGGGATCCTGTGTATCGTACACTTTTTTTGCTGTGTTGACGAGACCAGCCGCAACAATGCCGGCATTCGTCTCCCCTTCATACAGGGCCTCAAAAGCGGCCAGCTTCATCGGCTGTACCTGAGCGATTTCATAGGCCGACTCGTCACCGTTGGCTACTGTAAAAATTGAGGCAAGGAGTCCCAGCGAGGCGGCAACTGCGATCGAACGTTTGGCCATCAGCACATGACGCCCGCGTAGCAGATACCAGGATGAGATCGACACAACAAAGAGAGCGCCGACTATCATGGAAGAACTCGTGGCATGTGTAAATTTGTTCACCGCATAGGGTGAAAAAGCGACTTCAAAGAAATTCTGCATTTCGAACCGGGCGGTGTCCGGATTGAACGCCTGACCTATCGGATACTGCATCCATGCATTGGCAACGAGGATCCACACGGCTGAAAGACTGGAACCAAGTGCCACCATCCAGGTAGAAAAGAGGTGAAATCCTTTGGAGACACGATTCCAGCCGAAAAACATCACGGCAAAGAAGGTGGCCTCAAGGAAAAAAGCGAAAGTTCCTTCAATGGCCAGCGGCGCACCAAAGATATCTCCAACCATCCACGAATAGTTCGACCAGTTCGTCCCGAACTCGAACTCAAGAATAATACCGGTGGCTACACCGATTGCGAAGTTGATACCAAACAACTTCATCCAGAATCTGGTCAGGCGTTTCCATTCCTCACTTCCGGTTTTCACGTAGATGGTGTGAAAAAACGCAATGATCCAGCTTATCCCCAAAGTCAGCGGCACAAAAAGCCAGTGGTACATTGCCGTCAGGGCGAACTGTGCCCGCGCCCAGTTGACCATCCCAAGATCCATATTTTCAATCATGGTGTCTCTCCTTTACCAAAGTTGGTGCTGCCGGAACTTCTTGCGTCAACTGTTCAAGCACGTGGTCAGCACGCTGTGCGTCGGTTGAAAAGTTGGACGCTAAAAAATCAGGAAAGAAAAAAAACTTTACAACAGCAAATAAAATAAACAGCTTTACAAAAATTATTTTCCACAAGGTGCGTCCAACGGTCATCTCGCTGAACCCATCTCGATAAAAACGATAGATACGATATAAAGGCTGGAATCGGGGGGATGACGATGACTGAATCATTGCCTGCTGGCTGGAGTATTGATCGTTAATACAGATCTTTCGGTAAATGGTATATAGCGGATATCGGGATGACAGGACTTCAGCGTTCACGTCTTTCCCGGACACCTACCCAGGAAGATCACAGCTCAAGTTAGCCTTTCCCGGTCCCCTCCAGTGAAACTTCAGGCTACGTTTCCGGAACTGGTCCTTGAAAATTTCACTGAAAAAATCATAGGAATAATGACTTCCCGGAGGATTTCTGTCAACTGTTGAAAACCGTTCTCTCTGACAGACAGGATCAGGGGACGCTGTACGGATATCGATGAAACTTTTTTCACCACATCAGTCTTGATGAGAAAGATTATCTTTTCAGTCCCGATTACTCAATCCGTTGTATACTGTCAATACGATTTCCTCGCCTGCAGGACGGATCAGACGGTGATGAACTGCATTTTTACAAACTGCGGACAACCTCCTCAGAGTCTCTGAAAAAGGCGGCCGGATCAGGCCATGGCAACCGTTCGATGTTTACGCAGATACCTTTCACGAAATATTCCCATCTCAAGCATGTCCTCAAGATAGGCTTCTGAACGATCAAGATAAAAGGCAAGGGCCTTGCCGAAATTCCGGCCAACCAGACCATCGACAATAACCTGACTGATCTCCCGCTGGCGCTGCAGAATTAATTGCGAACGATAGAAGATCAGCCACTCCTCCGCAGTCATGGTGACCACGATCTGCTGCAGAGCCTTATGTGCTCTTGGCTGATACAGCCAAATGTACATGAGATCCAGCGCATTGACCATAAACACACTGGTCAGATCTCCTGCTTCCTTTTCCATGGCGGAAATCAGCGATTTCGGTGACTGGAGCAAATCGAGCACATCTGCATCAGGAAACAGAACATCCAGCCGGGCATAGACTGAAAATAACTGTGAAAGTTTATTATGATAGTCAGCCAGCCGCATCCGGATGTTGTTCTGCCGGTCGGCAAGTCCCTCGATCACGGCAGCCACACAGTCCGAGGCGAATTTCGAGATAATGGCAGCCCACTTCTGCAGTCCCTCTTCTACACCGGGGATCATAGCTGCATGGAGAATCGACGCCAGAGCAAAGTTGAAGAGAAGGGCAAGAGGAATCGACAGAACCGACCTGAAAAAGTTTCCGATAACGGCACTGCGCGGTAAGCCCCGTAAAATATTATGCGTTGAAATATAGACACCATTGGCAAGAGCAATGATCGAGTAGAGTGCCACCGGGTTGCTTGCAGTCGTTATACCGAGATACTGGTGCAACAGCATGGTCTTGACCAAATAGTCCAGCAGGGGCACTGAAAAACCTGTAAAAAACAACGAGTCAGCAACCCGGCTCCAGCTGACAAGAGAGTGCCATGGTAACAACGGAGAACGTCGCAGACCGCCTCCACCCAGTATGGACTGAATGACATTCCGGGCTCCTGTTATACCAAACCAGATGAAGGCGCCAAGATAGGCAAGCACCCACCAGTCCTGTGTCAGGTAAAATGTCAAAAAGGCGGGAATGAAGCCTGCCGTAATTTTCAGGATATTACAAAAATGCGTGTTTAAATACTGATACGACGGACTTTTCCGGGAAGACGATCTTGTGGTGTCAGCTCCGATATTATTAGCCGATTCAGAGCGGACACCGCCGAGCGTGGCAACGTTGCCGTCAGATCCTGG
>JAAYDD010000049.1 GCA_012729435.1 Desulfobulbus sp. | reverse complement strand
ACGTGGTAACAGCAATTGAACATCGGCTGCCGCCGGGTCCGGTTACTGTAAACCCGTTTGCTGCAACGGGTTGTGCCTGTACCTCAAGCGGCTGCGGCAGCAATTAAGAATCATTCCTGATCATGCCGGCAGGCTGTATTGCCTTGCGCCCTGCCGGCTATCCCAAAAACCAAATTACCCGCCAACCACCCTGCAGCGGCAAGAGAGTGCACCTGCGGGCAACAACATCACAGGAGCCGGTCTATGCTTGTCAAACAACTCACCGTTGGGATGATGGGAGTCTGCTGTTACGTTGTCTCTTGTGAAGAGACGAAAAAAGCGGCCGTTATCGACCCGGGCGGCGACGAAACCCGTATTCTCGACTATTGTCAACAAAACGGCCTCAACCTCATTTACATCATCAACACCCACGGCCACCCGGACCATGTCTGCGGTAACGCTGCGATCAAGGAAGAGACAGGCGCTGAAATTATTATGCACATCGATGATGTCAGATATTTCAGTGAGCCCGGCATCAAAGGTTTATTTTCCTCTCTCGGCCTGCCGGAGTCACCGCCGGCCGATATAACAGTCAAAGACGGTGATGTCATCACAGTCGGCAAAGAGCGGCTGGAAGTTATCCACACGCCGGGGCATACCCCGGGCGGCATCTGTCTCTACAGTCCGCCGCACTGCTTCACGGGTGACACACTGTTTGTCGGTGCAGTCGGCCGGACCGATTTTCCGGGTGGCTCGATGCGACAGCTCATCGACGGCATTAAAAGCAGACTCATGGTCCTGCCGCCGGACACCATAGTCTGGCCAGGCCATGGTTATGGCGGTTCGCAATCAACCATTGAGAGGGAAAAAAGATCAAATCCCTACCTTGATCTCTGACCCTCCTCCACCTGATTATCGTCACAGCCCATGCGTGAAATCATTCTCGGAACAGCCGGACATGTCGATCACGGCAAGACCAGTCTTATCCGGGCCCTGACCGGGATCGATACCGACCGGCTCAGAGAAGAAAAGGTACGCGGCATCACCATCGAGTTGGGATTTGCCCACCTTGATCTTCCCTGTGGCCACCGGATCGGTATTGTTGATGTCCCCGGTCACGAAAAGTTCATCCGCAACATGGTCGCCGGTGCCGCCGGAATGGACCTCGTTATGTTTGTCATCGCCGCGGATGAGGGCATCATGCCGCAGACAGTCGAACACTTTGAGATCTGTCGTCTGCTCGGTGTCCGGGACGGACTTGTTGTCTTAACCAAAAAAGACACCGTTGATCAGGAATGGCTCGAAATGGTTGAGGAGGAGATCCATGAGTTTTTCGCCGGCAGCTTTCTTGCCGAAGCCCCGGTCGTACCGGTTGATTCAATAAGCGGTGACGGTATTGCTGATCTCATCCGCCTGCTGGACGACAAGGTGTCCGCAATCCATTTTCAGGAGGTGTTCGGACCTTTTCGTATGCCCGTTGACCGCGTCTTTTCAATGAAAGGATTCGGCACGGTCATTACCGGCACCTCAATTTCAGGCAGGATTGGGACAGGAGATGATCTGACATTCTATCCCGGGGGTCTGACTGCAAAAGTTCGCGGTATTCAGGTGCATGGACAGGATGTCGGTGTTGTTGAAGCCGGCCACCGGACAGCCATCAACCTTCAGGGCATCGAAAAAGAGGAGATTGAACGGGGCAGCATGGCGGCCACCCCCGGCAGCATGATCAGCTCCACTCTCCTGGATGCCGAATTTCATTATCTGTCTTCAGCCGGTAAAGAACTGAAACATCGCACCCCGGTCCGGATCCACCTCGGTACGCGGGAAACCATCGGTCGCATCCTGTTGCCGGAAACTGAAGCTGTTTCTCCCGGAGAAGACACCCGAGTGCAGCTGATCCTGCAGGAACCCGTTGCTGTCTGGCCGGGTGACCACTATGTGGTTCGCAGTTATTCACCGGTCACGACCATCGGTGGCGGCATAATCCTGGACAACGGCCCGAAAAAGCGAAAACGGGCATCGGAACGCGACAGGCAGGCTAATCGGGAGTATTTTGCCGCGTTCACCGCTGCCGATGATGAACGGCGGCTCCTTATGCTGATTGAAACATGCGGCCCCAAAGGTATCACGAGCGATCAGCTGGCGGCACGCACCGGTGTGTTTAGTAAAAAGCTGAAAAAACTACTGCAGCTCCCCCTTTCCACCGGCGCCCTCGTGGTTGTCGACTCCGAAAGTCAACGGTTCCTGGCAGCCTCTGTGGCTGATACTCTCAGTCAACGGATCGTTACCCTCCTCAAAGGATTTCACCAGCAGCATCCGCTGGAAACCGGTCTTTCCAAAGAAGCGCTGCGCTCTCAACTCAAGCCGGCCATTGACACGAAGGTGCTCAACAGTCTTCTGTCCGGTCTTGTCAGGAAAGGGGTTATCGAACAAAGCGGCGCAGAGATCAGGATCAGTGGCCACACGGTAACCTTACAGGTTGATGAGCAGACCATGGAAGAGGAGATCAGGACCATGTACAGGGAAGCCGGCCTTACTCCACCCATTCTCAAAGACGTCTTCACAGCCTTTTCTTCCGTCCCGGAACGCCAGGTTCGCCAGGTCATTGATCTCCTGGTGAAAAAAGCGGCTCTTGTCCGAATCAATGAGGTGCTGTTCTTCCACGCCCCGGCGGTTGCCGATCTTCAAGAAAAAGTAACGGCATTTCTCCGCCGCGAAGGAGATATAGACGCTCAACGCTTCAAGGAACTGACCGGTCTGACCCGTAAATTTTCCATTCCTCTTTTAGAGTACTTCGACAAGATCAAGCTGACCATCCGGATTGACGATAAAAGAATTCTGCGCAAAGGTTAGCGATTCCGTCGGAAGCGTCCGTTTTTCAGGAAATATCCGATCTGTTCGTGCACCGGTCTGTGTGACATGATCATGCTGTGACCATAAGGTACCACGAGAAAATCCGTCATCCCCGTCAACTTTGCCCGAGAGACCGTCACCTTCCCGTCACTGGGCTCTGAAAAAAAATACCCGAACCCTTTAAACGGACGATCACCGGTAATGATCCCAAGAACAAACCGCGCCGGACCAAGCTGATTGGGCAAGGAGCATGGATCGGTACCCAGCTGCTGACCGGCTGGCCCAAAAAACCGGCGGAACCAGAAAAAGGAGCGCAACAGATCCACCAGCTCACTTCCCTGGTTCGGAGGACTGAGCATAACCACCCGACCAAGTTCAGGAAATATACCGTTCACTGACAGGAAAGATCGCAGCACAATGCCGCCCATGGAGTGGGTGACAAAGTGTACAGTATCAACATCCTGTTTACGGATGGTTGCCAGTGCCGGGGGAAGGACATCTTGAGCAAGACGCTCAATGGGAAAGCGACGGGAAGGATAATCAAGATTCAGTACTTTGTAGCCCAGCTGTCTTAAGTACGAAGCTGTTGATCGCATGGACAGACACGTCCGGGCAAGTCCGTGAAGCAGTATCACCCCCTGCCGATGGCCGGTCATCACTGATCACCACTCCTCTACAACCAATGACACTGCCTTTGGGAGGCTATGTTCTTGATCAGCATCCGGAGCAGGATTCTTTCAGGCGGCATGCGAGAGGCGGGCCTTGTCACTTAAAAGGCAATAAATCGGTCACTGTCAGCAATCAAGGCGTAGAGATCGCTCTGTTTTGCCCGCTGATGATACCCTGCCTCCACACCGTGGAGGTCGAGCAGCTTTCCTCAGGCTAAAAGAACCCCTTCAGAGAGCGTGAAGACCTTGGCCTGGTCGAGCAGGGGAAACTGCTCGGAAGAAAGCCTCTCATACTGAACCGACGGTCCATTGAGGAACATGGTCACATCGTCCATCTGCTCCAGCATCAATGTGCCCATCCGAAAGGCGTTCCACACTATCTCCGGATCGCCGCTGCACACCATCAGGGTCATCTTCACGCTTCTCACCTTTATCCTGATTATTTGATAAACCGAAGGCCTGCAATTTTCAGGGCACCGCGGTGATATCCGTCCGGAAAAAGCTGTTCAAATCTGTCCAGATCAAGATCGCAGCTTTCACAGGTCTCATAAATGGTTGGAATCCGATGTTCGACCTGGAAAACATCGCGGAGGTAATAGATAATCCGCCAATGCTCATCGGTGAGCTTCCCTTCCGGAATACGCATCTCCATGGCCCGGTGAACGGCAAAGTTCTCATCCCATGTATCGGGATCAACAAGAAATCCCCGCACATCGGTGGTATAGACCTTGTCTCCTGACAAGGCACGCAGGTCAGCGACGCTCTCACGCAGATGCACACTGTACGGAATAGTGCTCAGACGATAGTGGACACCGGCAATTCGGCACAGACCGCGATGATATCCGGCCGGAAAAAGCTTCTGCATCTCCTGAGGCCGCAATCCACTTGCTTTACATGCGGCAAAAATAGTGGGGCAGACGCCGGTCTGAGCATACGCCTGGCGAACGTAATCAATCACGTCCCAATGCTCACCCGACAGTACCGGGACGTCGCATTCTCGAGCCATCCCTTCAGCAAAATCTCTGGTCCACTGTTTCGGATCAAGCAGGCAACCCTGTTCATCCAATTCGTAGGTCACGTCTTTGTAGTGAAAGGGTTTCATAGGTTCTCCTTTTGTGCCTCGAGTTTCCTGCTGCACCAAAGTTTTTCAACAGTACCTGAATCCCCCGCGGGTGACAGTCAAGATTCTCAACATCCTGCTTATCGCAGGTTTCTTTAAAACAGCTATATCATCGGCCCGTTTTCTCCGCAAGAACTCTCTCACTGTTCCGGACAAAGCGACAGGGCCTGTGCCACCAGCATTATGTGTTCCTTTTCTCCTTCAGCAAGGGCGTGAAACACAGCTTCCAGAGGCCGGTCCCGCCAGTGGTGCGCCATATTGCGGGACAGATCATACGCCACATATTCAATGGACAGCGCCATCTCAAGGATATCGTGGCAGTGTCTCTTCTCGTCACTGGCCAGCATGTCCAAAAGATCATGGGTTGTCATTCCGCCCTCGACAAGATCCTTCCGCAGATCCGCATAGACTGCGGAAAACGCTGGAGGAGCGGTCTGCTGTTCCGCCCAGGCACGGTAAATTGTCATGGCATGCGCCTTCTCGGCATCCGCCAGTTTTGACAGGGTCTCCGCCCAGGGGCTGTCACCATACCGCTGATGTAAGATCAGGTAATACTCCGCCGCACCTCGCTCCAGTTCCATGCCCCGATACAGAATATCACACTCATCGCCGCTGAGATCAAATATCCGCAACCGGGGACCGCTTGCCAACAACTCACCGTTCCACGCCAGGATGCCACCTGTCATGTTAAAAACAGTACCGGCAATATGCGGTTGGGAACCGACAAAGATCGCCGCACCTTTGGAACGGTTGCCGGAGCGACAATAAAAAATAATGTCCTTATCTGTTTCCAGCTCAGCCATTCTCTCTGGAATTTCACCCAGAGGCATAAGTATGGCTCCTGGAATATGTCCCTTGTTGTACTCTCCCGGTTGACGGACATCGACCAGCATGTAATCCTGCTCATCATGCTGTTGCAGGTACTCACGCACCCTCTCCACACTGATATTCTGAAACTCTGGTTCTAATTTTTGCATTCACCTGCTCCGGATGCCGACCCCTGTCGGCTGAATAATCATTCTGCGGCAAGCTCAAACGTATACTCCAAGTGGATGGCATACGCATCAGTATATCTGAAATCAAGACACCGAACCGATAAAATTGTCCAGCAAATTTCTGAACCAACCTTGCAGATGTGCAGGTGCAGAGAAGACATCCTGCTGCACGGCCGCCACAACACCGTCTTTCCGGCCTCTATATTGCATATAAGATCAGACAGTTCACCACTGGGGATGCAAAAATGATTTTTCTGCACAGTCACAAGATTCACAACAGGGCTGCCAACACCGTTATCCCCGGCATGGTTCGCACAGACCGGACGACCTTCTTCTCTCCGGTTTGCAGGTGAACATTGCAGCAGGCTCTTTACAACCACGGTTGACTATGATTATGCATACTTCCATGGATCAGTTCTCCGCCATGATCGACAGGACAATTTTTATGCTGACAAAGATTTTCCCGCTTACCACCTCTCTGCCTGCTTCCACACGAAAGCATGTGATACCTTATATCATTGCCGGGATCATAGGTCTGACAGCGGCGCATGGTTCTGCAGTATCCCCTGCTCAGGCTGCGGAAGACCCTGCTCCGGGAACAGCAGAGCAGTCAATCCGACTGGAGGAAGATGAAACACAGGCCTCCCGGGAAGAGCTCTCCTGGGACACGGAGACAATCCAGTCACTCAAACAACGCTACCCTGGAGATCGAACCGGCGTAAGAGCCCGGCTGTGCACCTGTCGACGTGACATGCACGGATGGAAAAAAACCGGCCACCGTCACCGCTATCACGGAGGCAGGCGATGAAGGCCGCCCTGACCATTGAACAGAAACCTCCGCTTCCCTTCTGGGTATTAAATCTGAGCGGTTTCGGGATACTCATTGTACTCGTCCTGGTCGTGTTTTTCTGGCAGATGACCGTCATTGACCGTGATCTGCAGCGCAATACTCTGAACCGTTCTCAGATGATCAGCATGATCATTGAGGAACATCTGGCACATGCCGAATTGGCCCGTGACACCATTGAAACTGTCATGGTGTCTGTGCTTCGCGATAAAATCCGTTTTATCGATTATCTCAACACCATCGATCCACTCCAAGAAGAAGAGTTGACCGCCCTGGCAAAAGAAACCGGCCTCGTCGGTATCGAGGTGGTGCGGCGGGACGGAACGAGAATCACCGGTCCCGCGGATTGGCAGCCTGACCAACCCTGTAATCCGGACCGGGATACCGTACACTATGATCGGCATGCCATCGCCCTGTTTATCGGTGCTTCAACTGACGAAGCCGTGCAGTGTATTCAGGTCGGACTTGATGCCAAGGCAAGCGTTCAGCTTCAGACAAAGATGGCACTGCCAGCTCTGCTGAGCCATCTCTCCAGCCTGCCGGGCATTCGCTCGGTTCATCTGGAAGCTGATGAGCCGTCTTTTACCGGAGAGGCTGTCAGGCTCATCGATGAAGACGGCAGATGGTCGGCAGAAACGCGCCTGCCCACGCCGTCAGGCACACTTGTCATCGCACTGGACGCAACCCAACACTTCAACCGCATCACATTGCTTCGTCGGCAATTTTTTCTGTTCAGCGCACTCCTTCTCTCCCTGGGACTCTTTTTTTCCTGGCTGCTGTATCATGTTCAGCAAAACGATCTTAACCGTACCCGCTCCTTTGAGCGGTTACTGGCCAGGGAGCATGAAGCGGCTGCCCTGGGAAGAGCAACCGCCACCATCGCACATGAGGTCCGTAACCCACTCAATGCCATCAGCATGGGGCTGCAGCGACTTCGGCTGGAATCAGCCGGTTTTAATCCGGATCAGCATGAGCTGGTCGTTGCCATGGAGGAAGCCGTCAACCGCACCTCCGTTATCATCAGTGAACTGCAACGCTTTACCCGGCCGCTTGTTCCGCGGCTGCAGCGGCTTGATCCGGTTTCACTTATTCAAAAACTCCTCATCCTCTATCAGCAGCGATGTCACGAGCAGAGCATTGAGGTCAGTCAAACGGTTTCCGACAACAGTCTCATTGAGGCAGATCCTGACCTGCTGGCCGAATTACTGGAAAACCTCCTGAAAAACAGCATAGAAGCTCAACCGAACGGCGGGTTTATCCACATCACCTTGAAAAAAACAACCGCCTCCACGCTGCATATCATCTTCACAAATGGAAACTGCACCCTTTCCGTCGAGGATGCAATGCGTTTAGGAGAACCGTATTTCACAACCAAGGTACATGGAACCGGACTGGGGCTTGCAATCGGTAAACGGATTGCCGAAGCTCACCAGGGCGTTCTTGAAGTCACTGTTGACCACTCCCGGCAAGAGTTCTCTGCACTTCTGATTCTGCCGGCGGTTTCTCCTGCTGTCCCTTCGTAACTCAAAAGCATCACCACAAAGAACAGCCATGCATATATTAATTGTCGATGACGATCCCCTGCAGCGGAATCTTCTGGCCGGTTTTCTCATCAAACAAGGCTACACGGTTACCGAAGCGGCCACCGGAGAGGAGACAATCCGCTCTTTCCGTCAGCTTCCTGTTGACCTCGTTCTCCTTGATCATCGTCTGCCTGACAGAAACGGCGACGAGATACTTGCGGAGCTCAAACGTATCAATCCGCTGGTACGAGTCATCATGATCACAGCCTATGGTGCTGTTGATACCGCTGTTCGGGTTATGCAGCTGGGAGCGGATGACTTTCTTGAAAAACCAGTGGATTTAACACAGCTTCTGCAGCATATTCAGACCGTCGAGGAAGGCCTGTACATTGCAGCGGATGTGGCAGAGGTAGAAAAAGCCATCAATACCAGTGACTTACCGGTGCGGATCGTGGCCGCCAGCCCGGCAATGCAACAGGTCCTTTCTCTTGTCATGCGGGCTGCTGCAAGTCCCTGGACGGTCCTTATTCAGGGAGAGACCGGCACCGGCAAGGAACTGATCGCCCGCCTGCTGCATCTGCTCAGCCCAAGAAAGTCCGGGCCGTTTATACCGATCAACTGTGCTGCCATCCCGGAAGGGCTGTTCGAATCCGAGCTTTTCGGCCATGAAAAAGGGGCTTTTACCGGTGCAGGAGGTCGGCGCCGGGGGGTATTTGAGCAGGCCCATCAGGGTTCCCTGCTGCTGGATGAGGTCGGTGAACTGCCTCTGGCGGTACAGGCCAAGTTGCTGCGGACACTCCAGGAAAGATCGGTTCAGCGCGTGGGAGGCGAACAGCTTGTACCTGTGGATGTACGTGTACTGGCGGCCACGAATCGTGACCTGAAGCAGATGGCCATAGACGGAACATTTCGTGAGGATCTCTACTTCCGGCTCAATGTCATTACCATCGACATTCCGCCTCTCAGACAACGCAAGGAAGATATTCCGGCCCTGGTCCACTTCTTCTTAAACAAGTATCACAGCAAGGCCGTCATTGACGACCAGGCAATGAGTCAGTTGACCAAGTACTCCTTTCCAGGCAACATCAGAGAATTAGAACATATTCTCCAACGCACGATCACCTTTGCCCGCTCCCCTGTTATCGGTCTGCGTGATCTTCCGGCTGAGGTACGCACCCTCCAGAACCAGGCTGTTGAAGGCAGTCTGAATGCCCGGCTGACCGAAGTGGAACGGCAGATGATCATAGAGGCTCTTGATCGTTCGGGCTGGGTTCAGACAAGGGCAGCCGAATCCTTGGGTATCAGCGAACGGGTGCTTCGCTATAAGATGGAGAAGTTGGGGATCGAAAAAAAGGGGTAGGACCGGCATCCGTCAGAGCGGACACCGATCCCTGCATCCGGTTTTTATCTTCCTGCCGGCGGAGCAGCATTACCGCCCTCCTGATACTGTCCGGCTGGTGGCGGACCCCAGCAGGGGCACCAGTAACCTCCTCCGCCCCGGGGCCCCATCATGCCCCTTCCCATACCATGACCTCTCCCGTATCCCTGATGCCATCCACCACGGGGCCCCATATACTTCTGCCGTTCTTCCGGACTCATCTGACTGAGCCTCTTCCACCACTCAGTGTGGAAGTTGTTCCACTCTTCCGGCGTGGCATTGTACATGGTGCCGCGATGGGCGCTCAACTCGTCATTGGACATTCGAGAATAATCCACAGCCCAGGCAGATCCGGCGGCAATACACAGAATCGAAAGGGCCAACAGCATCTTCTTCATTGTGTTCATCGTTATACCTCAACAAGATAAGGGTTCCTCTGAGCGACTGCACACGACAGCGCCAATCCTCTTGCCCAAGACAATTCAACATTCATGCCAGAATATACCCAAAAAAAATGACGGACAATGGCTGCAACAGGGTGTATTCCG
Source organism: Desulfobulbus sp. (assembly GCA_012729435.1). Lineage (GTDB taxonomy): Bacteria > Desulfobacterota > Desulfobulbia > Desulfobulbales > Desulfobulbaceae > Desulfobulbus. The sequence goes on along the minus strand of JAAYDD010000049.1, from coordinate 19,638 downwards.
CACCTGTCTGCTCATCATTTCGACATCTTGTTCACCAGCTCGACAAAAATGTCGAAACTGTCAGTGTGAATGGAGACGACCACGCCAGGGTCCTTTCCCCTGCGGGTAAGAAAAGGTCAGGTGAGTACGGCTGAGCACCACCCGTAATCCACGGCGGAGATGGAGTTCGCTGCCGGGACGACCGGAACGGCCAAGTGTCACGACAGCGAGAATCTGAGCATGATGGGCAGCAGCATCAAGCCTCCAGAGAAGCTGTTCGATCAGACGGCGCTGCAGGGCTCCATGCAACTGCACAAAGGCCGGCCGGTGCAGACGACAAAAGGGATACCCGCTCCCATCAATATCCAGGGTGTCAATCACCCTGTCCCAGGATTGGGAAAGAAGCTGTTCCAGCAACTCCTCATCTTCAGCAAGATTGGCAGCGGTTTTCAACAGGGCTGAACGGATGCCGGGATCAAACCGTGTTTCTAAAAAGGGAAGAAGTTCGAGGCGGACACGGTTGCGAAGAAACTGGACCTCATCGTTACTCGAATCGTGACAAAAAACAATTCCCTGATCTTTGAGATAGGCGAATACTTCGCTTTTACGTATACCCAAAAAGGGCCGGATCACATGTCCAGCCTGCAGGGACATCCCGGACAGGGCCTTGCGGCCGCCACCCCGGAGCAATCGCAATAAAACTTCTTCCGCCTGATCATCCGCGGTGTGTGCCACAGCCAGCAGACCGGTCCTCCACTGCATACCCAACTCGGCAAGAGCGCGATACCGTAACTCCCGGGCCGCGTGCTCTATCGAGAGTTTACGTCTCGCGGCCTCGGCATACACATCAACGCTTATGCAGGTGCATTCAATTCCCAGAACATGAGCGGCCTGCTCCACACAACTCCACTCCTGCGGAACTTCATCGGGCCGCAGACCGTGGTCAATATAAGCCGCAAAAAGGGTGAGCGAGCAGGGTTGTCGAAGCGCTGCCAGCACATGGAGCAGCGCCATCGAATCCGGCCCCCCGGACACACCGATCAGCACCCGATCTCCTTCAACCGGTTTCGGCAGGCCGGTAAGTACCCGCTGCACCTTCATCACAAGAGGATGCGCCACACTCCATCCTCCTGTTCATCTGCAGCAGCAACGTTCATCTCCACGGGCTCAATGCAGTTACAGCTATTTATAACCTGTTGCGCACACGGAAGGTAGCAGGCATGAAACCGCTTCTTCCTGACAGTGTCTTCTAAAACACCCTCCTGCCCGCAGTCTGCCAATCAGTCCACACCCCTTGGCGGGCTCAGCTGCCGCCTTTAAATTCAGCCACCAAAGCCTGAATCGACGCCTTTGCGTCACCAAAGTACATCCGTGTATTTTCGCGGAAGAAAAGCGCATTTTCAATCCCGGCAAACCCGGGACTCATGGAGCGCTTCAGGACGATGACGGTTTTGGCCCGGTATGTCTCAATGATGGGCATACCGTAGATCGGGCTGTTCTCTTCAAAAACCGCTGCCGGGTTGACAACATCGTTCGCACCGATGACCACACAGACATCAATGGCATCCATCCGCGGGTTGATATCGTCCATTTCCACCAACTGATCGTACGACACGTTGGCCTCGGCAAGAAGAACGTTCATATGACCGGGCATGCGGCCCGCAACCGGATGGATGGCGTAGACGACCTCACTTCCATTCGCCTCCAACAGATCGCCCAGCTCTTTAACGACATGCTGTGCCTGGGCAACTGCCAACCCGTAACCCGGAACAAAGGCCACCGAATCAGCGGCTTCAAGGATATAATAGACATCCTCGGCACTGGCCGGCTTAACCTCTCCCTGCGGTCCTCCATCCCCGCTCTGCTTGACAACGCCTGAACCGAAACCGGAGAAGAGTACATTGGCCAGTGATCGGTTCATAGCCTTGCACATGATCTGCGTCAGGATGATACCGCTTGCCCCGACAAGTGCTCCGGCAACAATGAGGATGTTGTTGGAAACGACAAAACCAGCGGCACAGGCGGCAAGCCCCGAGTAACTGTTCAGGAGTGAAATAACCACCGGCATATCAGCTCCGCCGATGGGAATGGTTGAGGTTACACCGAACCCGAGAGCAATGAGGATCAGCAGGACTAAAAAGAGATAACCGAGCAGTGAAGTGGAGGTCAGGTAAAAGAGAGCTCCTGCTCCAAACACCGCCAGCAGAATACCGGCATTGATCAGGTGCTGACCGCTGAAGACTATCGCCTTTTGCGGCAGCCTGCCGGAAAGTTTACCGAAGGCCACCATTGACCCGGTAAAGGTCACGCCACCGATAAATACCGATATGGCGGCAATGATGACGATGACCGGCGCCATACCCGGGTTTTGATGGTACTCCGACCAGGCCAGCAAAAGGGAGGCCAGACCGCCAAACCCGTTGAAGAGGGCGACCATCTCCGGCATGGCAGTCATCTTGACGAGATAGGCACCGGTCATCCCCATAAGGCCGCCGATTACCATTCCGATAAGAATCCACCGATAGTCGAGTCCCTGGGCAAGGAGGGTGACAACAATAGCAATGAGCATACCCAGGGCGGAAATCAGGTTGCCGCGACGGGCTGTAGCCGGCGAGCTGAGCATTTTCAGCCCGAACACAAAAAGAGCCGCCGACAGTACATAGACAAAATTTATTTCAATCTGGCCGAAATTCACTGTGCCCCTCCCTTATCTTTTTTCTTGAACATAGCCAGCATCCGATCAGTGACCGCGTAACCGCCGACGACGTTAACGGTTGCCAGAATCACGGCCAGAGTACCGAGGACCGTGGCAAAACCGTGGTGGGAAAGCTGCATGGAAGCCAACGCTCCGATCAGAGTAATTCCCGAGATGGCGTTCGAGCCGGACATGAGCGGGGTATGCAGCGTTGACGGCACTTTGGAGATCACTTCAAAGCCAAGAAAAATAGCCAGTACAAAGATGAATGTTAAAAAGACAGCGGTCATTATGCACCTCACTTGTGCATGATATTTTTATACATTTCACTGAAGATCGCCCCGTCGTGGGTAACCAGTGCCCCTTTGATAATTTCGTCATCCAGATTCAGACGGAAAGTGTTCTCCTCCTTGTCCCAAAAGTGGGTCAGAAAGTTGCCGAGGTTGTTGGAATACATCTGGCTCGCGGTCAAGGCCACTCTGCCGGGCAGATTACCCAGCCCAATGACTTTGACACCCCCGATCTCCACGATCTTGTCCACCTCGGACCCCTCCACATTACCTCCGGTTTCCACGGCCATATCGACAATAACCGACCCTGGTTGCATCTGGACGATCATGGAATGATCAACGATCCGTGGTGCCGGTCGGCCAAAGAGCTGAGCTGTGGTGATGACGATGTCTGCCTGGGCACAGGCCTTGGCCATGCCCTGTTTTTGCAGTGTGAGCTGTTCCGGGGTCAACTGGGTGGCATAGCCGTCTTTCGTCTGACCTGTTTCACCGATCTCTATCTTGACAAATTTGGCACCGAGTGACTTGACCTGCTCCTCCACCACGGGTCTCGTATCAAACGCTTCAACTCTGGCACCAAGTCTCCGGGCGGTGGCTATGGCCTGCAGACCGGCAACACCGACTCCGATGACAAAGACCTTACCGGGCTTGATGGTACCGGCCGGTGTTGTCATCATCGGCAGAATCTTATCGAGATGGGATGCTCCCAGCAGGACAGAAACATAACCGGCCAGGTTGGCCTGTGAACTGAGTACATCCATCTTCTGCGCCAGAGTGGTCCGGGGGATCATCTCCAGACTGACACCGCTGACTCGGGCTGTCACCATCGCATCAACAAGCGCCACCTCATTGAAGGGATCCAGATAACTTACATGTACGGCTCCCTGTCGCATGAGAGGGATCTCGTTCAGCGGTGGTTTCCGCAAGCGAAGAACAACGTCAGCCTGGGCAAGCATCTCGTCACGCGATGAAGAGATACGCGCGCCGACAGCCTCGTAGGCAGTATCCTCAAAACGACACGTTGCACCGACCCCGGATTCCACCATCACCTCCGCACCGAGTTTCACCAGACGTTCAACCGTAGCCGGCACCATGGGAACCCTGGTTTCTCCCGGATGGGTCTCTTTCATTACCGCAATTTTCATAGTCAAACTCCTTACACAAAAAACAAGAAATGCAGTGCCAGGGGCAACCACTCTCAAAAATCATACAACTACGATGATTCAGAATATCCCGCTATGACACGTCGGCTGCCGGCTGGCCCAGCAACGTCAGCAACCGGTCATGAATACCGTCAAACCCGCCGTTGGAGAGGATCACAACCACATCACCGGCTGTACAATCGGCAACAAGTGCGTCCAGAATGGCGTCCGTATCTGCGTAGGCCTGGGCTGGCAGACCTTGTGCTGTCAGATCCGCCGCAAGCCTGGCAGCTGAGAACTGCTCTTGGAGAGGAACGGCATCAAGCGGTATATGCTGGCGGATGAGTACCCGGTCAGCAGCCGTGAACACACCGGCATACTCCTTTTGAAAGACAGCCCGCCGGCTGGTGTTGGTGCGCGGCTCAAACACGACCACCAGTCTGTTGTCCGGCCACGCCAGACGCAGAGCCTGCAAGGTTTCACGGACCGCGGTCGGATGGTGGGCAAAATCATCAACAACTGTGATCCCCCGCACTTCCCCACGAATCTGCTGCCGTCTTTTCACCCCTTCAAAAGATGCCAGTCCGGAAAAAACAGTACTGAGAGGAAAGCCGAGATGCTCGAGCAGGGCAATGACAGCCAGAGCGTTCAGACAGTTGTGCAGGCCCGGCATGGGCAGATGGCAGCGTCCGACAGGCCGTTCATTGTGATGGATTGAAAAAATACTCTTCAGACCATCTGCCTGAAGATCTGATACGCGCCATTGGCAGTGTTCCCCTGTCCCATAGCTGATCACCGGGCAACGGGCGTTGTTGCGGGCCAGCCCCTCCACCACAGGGTCATCAAAATTCGCCACGAGAACACCTTCGGTTGGGAGGCGGCCGATAAATTCGGCAAAAGAGGCCTTTACCGCGTTGAAATCTGCAAAAATATCGGCATGATCAAATTCCACCGAGGTCAGGACAGCACAGTCTGGCCGGTAATGTTGAAATTTCGAAACCTTGTTGAAGAAGGCGGTGTCATACTCATCCCCCTCAATTACAAAGAAGCGGCCGTCACTGAGATGGAAGTTCCGGCCAAAAGCTTCAACCAGACCGCCGATCATAAAACCGGGGGTCTCTCCCAGACGATGCAGCGTTGTTGCCAGCATGGACGAGGTTGTCGTTTTACCATGGGTACCGGCCACAACAAGTGAACGTTTACCGGTAAGAAAAAAGTGGGCCAGGGCCTGGGGCATGGACAGATATGGCAGACCCAGCCGACCGAGCTCCACTGCCTCGGGATTGGCGGCACGGACCACATTGCCGACAATCACCAGATCCGGGTGTGCGGCGAGATGAGCAGCTGCGTAACCTTCCATCACCGGGATCCCCAGATCAGCCAAAAAATCAGACATGGGAGGATAGACATTCTGATCCGATCCGGTGATGGTATATCCCTTTTGCTGAAGCATACCTGCAAGGGCGGCCATACCTGTCCCGCAGATACCGATCAGATGGATATGCTGCAGGCCGGCTGGAGCCCTGTTCAGAGCAGGATCAAGCGGTGCCTTGCTCATCTGGAACGCACCGTCTGCTCAATGGCCCTGTACACCCGGTCAAAGGTGTCGGCAAAAGAGGCCGGTGTCAGGCGGCCGACTTCGATAAACTTCACAACGATCTCTTTGGTTACTTTAAAAATTGCCTCTTGGCTGATCTCCTGCCGACCGGTTGCTCTGATCTTTTCTTCTTCACCCATGACTGCTCTCTTTCAGTACCTGCAAAAAACCCCTGTTACAGGAAGAAGGCCAATTCTTTACCGATTGTAACAGGGGCAACCACCCTCACACGAAAAAAACCTCGTCAGCATTTCCCGGGAGGCCATGGTTTCTTGTCCGTGACCAGAATACCTTTTCCAGGACACCCTTTAATTTTTTTCTAAAACCTGATAATCAACAGCCTCTCCATAGGCGAACAGCTCTTCTCTGGTTGCCGGCCGTCCCTTTACAGTGACCACAAAACGGGAAGCCACCACCACAAAAAGTTCCCCGCTTTTCTTCTCGTTATCATACTTGAGAACCGCGCGTTGTCCCTTGATGGTCTCCAGCCTGCCGCCACCAGCACCGGCAAACATCGGGTTGTTCAACATCATCAGCACTGATTGGAGTACCGGTGAATCGGAGACGACTTCAATGGCAACTGTCGAGGATTCTCTTTCATAGACACGACTGACGGTCACACCACCACCGAGGATAGCTGCACCCAAAGCCTGGGCACTGGCCTCTTTTCCCTTCCAGCCCGGCAACGGTTCCGGAAGCATGGCCTTCATGCGTTCACTTTTCTGCTGACGGACAAGCTGCGCCGCATAATCCAGGTTTGAGGCCGCCGCCGTATAATCACCACGCTCATACTGCCGGGTTGCCTCTTTAATCGTGCCAAGTACATTGTCCTCTGCACGCACTGGTAGCGCACCGAGACAGACGGTCAGCAACAACACAAAAGATAGGAGAGAGTACTGGGACACAGGAACCCCTGCAGTGGATCGGAAAAAAGTCAGCTCTCTGATACCAAGAGGTCCTGGAGGTGTCAAGTAAAGATCGGAAGAAGGCCGTACAGTTCTTTCCTCATGGTCAAATCCTTGAAATCATCCGATTTCCACAGGATCTTCTCAAAGTTTCTTCTGAGTCTGCGACGTGATAAGACTCTGTATTTTCACAGCAAATATCAAAAAAACCATGACCGGCCTGAAAGAAAGATGATTCGGACGTACCTTTTCACGTGTATACAGAAAAAGCGTTGTCGACCGCTGATTTTCAGAAGGGTTAAGGTGAGTGTTTCGGCGATGTGCCAACCCGGCATGCACGTCATTCCTGTGCGGGTCATCCTGTTGCCCCGCCATGGCAAATAGAGTACCCTGCATCAAAAACAGATCACGTTTACCGGAAAAGCACATGGCTCAGGAAATAGAACGTAAATTTCTCCTCAAGAATGAAAGATGGCGTGGATTGGCGGAAGGTGTTCTCTACCGTCAGGGATATCTCTGTGCGAGCCCGGAGCGGACTGTGCGGGTGCGCATTGCCGGAGACCGGGGCTATCTGGCCGTCAAAGGTGTGACTCTTGGGACAGTACGCAGTGAGTTCGAATACATCATTCCCCTTTCAGATGCCATGGAGATGCTCGACACCCTCTGTCCGCAACCGCAGATCGAGAAAAAACGCTACACCATCCCCTATCAGGGACGCATCTGGGAGGTTGACGAGTTTTTCGGCCTGAACAAGGGCCTGATTATCGCTGAAATCGAACTGGCAAGCGAGGACGAGCACTTTGACCGGCCGGAGTGGATCGGCCGGGAGGTAACAGGGGATACACGGTACTACAACGCTGCACTCTGTACCATGCCGTACACCGCCTGGAAATCAGAGTACTGAATTCCGGTAACCGGCAGGATTTTACCCGGTACTGTCGGCGGATGTGTGCACTGCCTTCTCACTTTTTGCAGCTGTCAGGGTGTTGAGAAGGTCAACCGGAACCGGAAAAACCAGGGTCGAGCTCTTGTCACCGGCCACCTGGGTCAGTGTCTGTAAATATCTCAGCTGCATGGCTGCCGGCTCCCTGGCCAGCATCTCAGCCGCCTCACGCAACGTCTGCGCCGCCTGCTTCTCACCTTCTGCATGGATGATCTTCGCACGACGTTCACGTTCAGCCTCAGCTTGCCGGGCAATGGCACGGATCATGCTTTCGTTCAGGTCGATGTGTTTGATCTCAACGTTGATCACCTTGATTCCCCAGGAGTCTGTCTGCGCATCAAGAATCTGCTGGACGGCAAAGTTAAGACGTTCCCGTTCACCCAGCATCTCGTCGAGCTCGTGTTTGCCAAGGACCGCCCGCAGCGTTGTCTGGGCCAGTTGGCTGGTGGCAACGAGAAAGTTCTCCACCTGAATGATCGCCCTTTCCGGATCAATGACACGAAAAAAGACAATGGCATTCACCTTCACAGAGACGTTATCCTTGGAAATCACGTCCTGGGACGGCACATCCATGGTCACCACCCTCAGATCGACCTTGACGATCTGCTGAAGACCGGGAATGACGATCACCAAACCCGGTCCCTTCACTTTCCAGAAACGTCCCAAAAGAAAGATGACACCCCGCTCATACTCCCGCAGAATCTTGATTGATGCAAAAACAAGGACAACCAGCGCGATCAGTAAGGGTGCAAGACTGAACTGCATATTCAACATCATATGGAATCCTCCGGTACAGTTTCAGAATCGGTCACAGGTACCACATCAACGGTGAGTCCCTCCACCCGTACCACCCGCACCCTGGCCCCCGATGCAAGCGGGTGTTGTGAACGGGCACGCCAGCGTTCTCCCTGAACATACACCCACCACTGACCGTTGTCTCCCTGTCCAGCAACCGTGGCCAGAGCGCCCACCATTCCTTCACGGCCGCTGACCACCGGCCGCTGCACGCTGCGAACAGCAAAGCCGCCAAGAGCCAGCAACACTGCCACACTGACAATGGCCAGCCCCGCAATGAACGGCAGTGGGATGCCAAAACCCGGCGCCTCTGTGTCCATCAAAAACAGCCCGCCCACAACAAACGCTGCCAAACCGCCGACACCCAGGGCCCCGAAACTCGGTATAAAGACCTCAGCCACCATCATACCGGTACCGATAATCAACAAAAGCACACCGGCCCAGTTAACAGGCAACAGCTGAAAAGCGTACAGTGCTATCAGCAGACAGATGGCACCGGCCACACCGGGAACACCGAAACCCGGTGAGGTGAATTCAAAAAACAGTCCGTAGACTCCGATCATCATCAAAATCAGGGCCACCTGCGGATTTGTCACGACGGCAAGCACTCTGCTCCGCCAATCAGGGTCAAACCGTTCGATCTTTGCCCGGGCCGTGTCTAACGCCTTCCGATCCGGTGCTGTTCCGACCTCCTGCCGGTCAAGCTGCCGCAGCAGATCCGGCAGATCAGCAGCGATATAATCAATGACCTTTTGAGCCAGGGCCTCTTCTGCCGACAGACTGTAGGCCTCACGCACTGCAGCCGCGGCAAAATCGGCGTTACGACCGCGTAACTGAGCCAGACTGCGGATATAGGCAGTGGCATCTTCAATCGATTTTGCAGCCATGGCATCGTCGTCCGACCTGTACCCTGTCTTCATATCTTCAGCAGCCTGCCCAGCTTTCTGTGATGACGTGCCGTCGGCCAGCTGTTCACCGGCAGAGGCGGGTTGCTTTTGAGACAGCGGCGAACGGGGGGATGCATCGGGTGCAGCATCTGGTTTTTTCGGCTGCATACTGCCGATACCGATGGCCACCGGTGTGGCTGCACCGATGTTCGTTGCCGGTGCCATGGCGGCAACATGACTGGCATACAGTATATAGGTGCCGGCACTGGCTGCACGCGCACCCTTGGGGGAGACATAGGTTGCCACCGGGACGGGTGAGGAGAGGATGTCTTTGATGATGGCGCGCATTGAGCTGTCAAGGCCACCGGGTGTATCCATTTCAAGGACCACGAGAATGGCCTGCAAATCGGCTGACCTCTTCAGCCCCCTGTGCACATAATCAACTGCTGCCGGACCGATCACCCCTTCAATCTGCAGCACCACGACCGTTGGCTCCGGTGCCGCTGCCCGTCCGGACAAGGTACACAAGAGGACACTCAGCAGAGCTCCGGTCACGTACCATAACCAAAAAAAGGTCCGGTCCCGGTGACAACAAAGCACATCTGCCGAGGTCGAAACGCGCATCATTCCTCCTCTTTAACACCGTGCTCATACCTGCATGATCAGGTTGAACAGGGATTTGACCCAACCGTAATACCGCACGGATGCATCTTTTTTTGCTCCATGCGCACCGTCTGTCTATCGACTATAAATTGTACTGATGGAAAGTCAATCGGACAAGAGGAACACCACAGCTCTCAATAACGCTTCAGATCATACCCCGATTTTCTCGGACAGGGAGGCCTTAATTCTCCTGCAGATGATGCTATCTGGCTGCCGATTTACCCTTTCGGCCGCTCCGCTCGCGGAACAGCAGTCGGACCGGCACTTTATCAAGTCCCAATCCATCACGGAAACAGTTGGTTAAATACCGTTGATATGAAAAATGGACGCCCTTGGGAGCGTTGGCCACCACAGCAAAGAGCGGCGGTGCGGTCCCCAGCTGAGCAGTATAGTAGAATTTGAGCCGACGACCACGATACATTGGCGGTTCGTGCCGTTCCACAGCCTCAGCCAGCAGGCGGTTAAGCACAGCTGTGGGGAAACGCTGATAAAACTGGCGGTATACTTTGCCTATCTCCGGAAAAAGGCGTTTTATACCGAGTCCGGTTAAGGCTGAAACCTTGAACACAGGCGCAAAGGGAACAAAGCTTATGGCACGGCGGACATCCTCCATCACCTGTTCCTGACGTCGCCTGTCCTGTTGAATGAGATCCCACTTGTTGATGAGAATGATAAGGGCCCGCCCCTGGTCCTGGGTATACCCGATCACCTTGGTGTCCTGTTCCGTCACTCCCTCCTCAGCGTCAATCAGGACAAGGGCGATGTCGCATCGCCCCAGGGCCTTCAGCGCCTTGAGCACGGAAAATTTCTCAAGCTTGTCCGTGGTCTTGCCTTTACGACGGATTCCCGCCGTATCGATCAACAGGTAGGTATAGGGATCTTTCGTCACAAGCGTGTCCACCGGGTCACGGGTTGTCCCTGCAAGATCCGTCACCACCATCCGTTCCTGGCCGATAATGGCATTGATCATCGATGATTTGCCCACATTGGGCCGGCCAAGAAAAGCAAGCCGCATGGTTCCAGCCGGCAACCGGTCCATGACTTCGGCCTGCTCGAGAAAGGGTAATAAACCGGCCATCAGTGTATCAAGGCCGTACCCATGGTCAGCAGAGAGCGCCCACAGAGGTTCAACGCCAAGTTCCCAGAAGGGGGTAAGCAGCGCATCCTCAATTTCCGGACTGTCGATCTTGTTGACGATGAAGAAGACATGTTTCTCGGCACGCCGCAGCAGTGCAACAATCTCAACATCACTGGGGGTCAGCCCCTCCCGGCCGTCCATAAGGAAAAAGATAACATCCGCCTCCTCGATGGCAAGCATGGCCTGAAGACGGATATGATTGGTGATGGTGTCATCCTCATCGTCGATACCGCCGGTGTCGACCAGAATAAACGGGTGCTCCTCCCAGCTGACTCTTGCATAGTGACGATCACGCGTAACACCGGGTGTCGGGTCGACCAGGGCATCCCTGCGCCGGGTGAGCCGGTTGAACAGGGTGGATTTTCCTACATTGGGGCGGCCGATGAGAGCAACCAGGGTGGCATCTTTCATCATCATAATCGCTTGCTAAGCTCCTGGTAACATTGATCGGTGAGAGAGTTGAGCGCAACACAGCTTGTCACCCCGGGTTGCGCAAGAAGGCGACGCAGGGATGAAAGGGCAGGCTGTAAAAACCGGAGAAAGAACGGTTTCTTCCGAACCTGGCTGAGAAAGGCGAAGGCTCCGAGGATCTGAAGATTACGCTGCAGCGCCAGGAAGAGATATTCACGACGGAACTGCAGCGGATCATAGTCGATATACTCCCTGAGAACACGAAGATAGACATCAAACAGGTGTTCCTGCATGGTTTCCGGCAATGCGGCATACGGGTCAAGCAGGAGCGAGGCGAGATCATAGGCCAATGGGCCGAGACGGCCTCCCTGAAAGTCAATAAAACAGATGGTCTCTGCGGGCACCATGATGTTGCGAGACTGCAGATCCCGATGGAGAAAGAAATGAGCCGGTGCCTGAGCCGCCTGATCGGCAAGATGGGCGCACTCCGCGATAACTGCCTCACGATCATAGCAGATACCGAGAAAATCGGTACAGCAGGCCTGCAAAAAATACCCCGACTCCCGTTCCTGCATCAGCCTGCGGTCATAACGGGGCGTGTCCCAGCACCAGTCCGGATCAAACCCCTCTGCACCGCGTATCTGCATATGTACCAGTTCCCGAATCACCGCCTCGTAATACGGCAGGGCAAACTGCGGCCCCCGAGCCGTCACAATTTCGAACAGTCGCCGCCGGCCCAGATCTTCACAGAGAACCAGACCACTGTCCGTATCAAAACCGAACACCTTCGGCACTGAAACCCCTGTCCAGCAGAGGTGGCGGCCGATCCGGTAAAAAGACCGGGCTTCAGCCAGGCCGCGCTCATCTCCTTCCGGCGGCAGCACCGCGATGACCGCCTGTTCTTCCGGAGCCTGCAGGAGAAAAAAACGACGAGAAGAGCCGTCCGGAACCAGAATCGTTACATCAACCTTGGTAGGTTGCCATACAGTTGATGACCGTCCAAGCAGACGGGCGGATCGTGAAATGAGCTCTGCCCTGTCCATTGTTTAACCCCGGTTTCTCCGTTGACTCTCCGCTTGTCCATGTCCGGTGACAATCGATTGTGTATGGACCGACCCCGGCATGACCTCAGCACCGTCCCAGACCACAGAACAGCTCAGCTGCGCGCGATCGCCGACCACGGCGCCCGGGCCTACACACCCCCATCCCTGCAGGACGACCTGAGATCCGATACGGGCGTCAGGTGCAATGAGCCATGCAGGATCTCCATGCTGGACAAGCAGTTCCTCGTGAAGCTGCAGGTAATCTGCGGGGGTGCCGATGTCGCGCCATAATGAGCCGTCAACACGACAGTACCCGACCCGTCCCTCTTTGGCCAGTTCACGGTACAGATCGATGATATGAAAAAAACCTCCATCAGGAATCCGGGCCGCGGTCCCTGGCTCTATCACATGAATTCCGGTAAAGGCGAGGCATCTGCTGCCGTTGCATCCAAAGCCGCTGACCCGGTCACCCTGTACCTCCACATTACTGAAACGGGGATAGGCATGCAGGGCCAGGGTAACGTCGTTTTCAGATAAGACGTGGTGCCGGTAAACCCGGTGCAGATCGATCCGATGGTACAGATCCCCGTTCATCACTAAAATCGGCTCATCGGTAAACCGGGACAGTGCCTTGCGCAGACTGCCGCCGGTACCGAGGATCTCCGGCTCAAACTGGTAAAAAACGTCGGGCCAAGCTCCCAGGGCCGCCTCAATCTGCGTTGCCAGATGATGGCTGTTGACAACCATCGGGTAACAGCCGCAACTCTGCAGCTGTGCAAGCAGGAGGTGCAGCAGCGGACGGTTAAGGACCGGAAATAACGGTTTGGGCCGGATATCTGTATACGGCCGCAAGCGGGTGCCATACCCGGCGGCAAGAATGATCGCCTGCATGAGAAGCGTTTGGTCTTGACTTGTATCGGAATCTGCTCTAAAAAAATCGTCTTTTAACGAGCGGGAGTACTGTCAGTTTCTGCAGAGCGTGAATCCCCTGACAACTGCATCGGCAGATCTGATCTTGTACTGTTTCCCACATCTCCTTGCAAGCCTCAGAGCAGGAAAAAACATGATTACTCTTCTCGATTACGGTGCCGGTAATGTCCGTTCAGTCATCAATGCCATCGAACATCTCGGTGAAACCGTTTCACTGGTGACAAACGCCGCCGATATTGAACGGGCCGAACGACTGGTGTTCCCCGGTGTCGGCAATTTCGGCATGCTGATGCACAGCCTGCGTGAAAAAGGACTGCGGGAACCGTTAACCCGTTATCTGCAATCAGGTAAACCTTTTTTCGGCATCTGTGTCGCCCTTCAGGCCCTCTTTGAGTCGAGCGAAGAAGTTCCGGAGGAGCCCGGACTTGGCATCCTGCCCGGTCATGTTCAACGTTTCACCTGTGATCTTGCCGTCCCGCACATCGGCTGGAACGGCATTAAGGCCCGCCAGGCGTCACCGATCTTCAAGGGACTTAACGGGCGTGAAAAATTCTACTTCATCCATTCCTTCCACGTTGTTCCCGCAACAGCCGAAGCGATTCTGACCACAACCGATTATGAATACGAGTTTGTCAGCGCTGTCCAGAAAGGAGCCATGGTCGCCACTCAGTTCCACCCGGAAAAAAGCGGCCGGGCAGGACTTAAACTGCTGGAAAACTTCCTTGCAGATACCCAGGAAATGATTGAATTGACAGCCTGTCCGTCGACCACCATCCTGGCCAAACGGATCATCGCCTGTCTCGATGTCCGTACGAACGATCAGGGCGATCTGGTGGTGACCAAGGGAGACCAGTACGAGGTCCGTGAGGAGGGAGCAGTCCGCAACCTGGGCAAACCCGTGGAGCTGGCCGGCGAATATTATGAACAGGGGGCTGATGAGATCGCCTTCCTCAACATCACCGCCTTTCGTGATCTGCCACTCAAGGACATGCCCATGTTCGAGGTGTTGCAACAGACATCACAACATGTTTTTGCACCCCTGACCATTGGCGGCGGTATCCGTGATTTCACCGATCCGGACGGCCATGTGTACAGTGCCCTGGAGATGGCATCCCAGTACTTCCGTGCCGGTGCTGATAAAATTTCCATAGGTTCAGATGCGGTACAGATCGTTGAGGATGTTCTCAAAACCGGCCGGCCCACCGGTTTCAGCTCGATTGAACAGATCTCCAGGGTGTACGGAAGTCAGGCCGTTGTTATCTCCATCGACCCGCGCAGGGTGTATGTTCCCAGTCCGGATTCCGTTCCGCATCAGGTGATCCCCACCCGATATCCCGGCCCGAACGGAGAACGATTCTGCTGGTATGAGTGCACGATCAGGGGAGGACGCGAAGGTCGCCCGGTGGATGCCATCACCCTGGCCCGGATCTGTGAACAGCTGGGTGCCGGAGAGATTCTGCTTAACTGCATTGACAGGGACGGAACCAACGCTGGGTTCGATCTTGAACTGATCAATGCAGTCTGCTCGGCAGTGACTATTCCTGTGATCGCCTCCAGCGGTGCCGGCAAGGTCGAACATTTTGGCGACGTCTTCACACAGACCGGTGCTGAGGCCGCCCTGGCTGCCGGCATCTTCCATCGCAAGGAAGTACCCATCGGTGCGGTGAAGAGATATTTACAGGATAAGGTGGAGATCCGGCCGATTGATGATGCGGACCCGGCTGCAGCCTCCTGAAGAAACTCTTCTCCTGATCAGCCTGGACCGGATCGGATACCGGCCTCTGTACGTGACAGTCCTTGACTGAGGCTGTGGAAAAAACGGCCGGTACAGACCGGCCCTGTACTGTTTCTTTATGCCAGCAGGGCAGCTATGAACGGTCCGACCGCTGAAGGTCCACGGGTGTCCACCAGTTGAATGGTGGCTGTCCCGATGACAGCCATATCCGCCTTACCGGTCAACAGCACCATGTCCTGACGGCTGGTGATACCGAAACCGACCGCCAACGGCAGATCTGTGGCCTGACGGCACCTGAACAGATAGTGGCTGAGCGTGTCATCAACCATGGTCTGCTGACCGGTCACTCCCCTTCGGGCGACACAGTAAATAAAACCGTCGCCATGTTCGGCAACGGTCCGCATCCGGGCGTCACTGGAGGTCGGAGTAAAGAACTGGATGGCTGCCAGCCCTATCCTGCTGCAGGTTGTCAGATAGGTCTCCCCCTCCTCCGGCGGGAGATCGGCAATGATTGTTCCCCGCAACCCTATGTTTTTTGTCCGGGTCAGGAAGGCGGTTTCACCGTATCTGAACACGATGTTGTAGTAGGTCATAAAGAGAAAGTGAACCTGCGGGTAAGCAGCCGCCATCTCCCGGGCAAACTCGAAGCACTGTTCCACGGTTATGCCACCGGCCAGACTGTGCTGATTCGCCTTTAAAATCACCGGCCCGTCGGCAATGGGCTCTGAAAAGGGAATCTGCAACTCGATACAATCAACACCATTGGCTGCCATCTGACCGATCACCTCACGATTGACAGCCAACGACGGATAACCGAGAACCAGATGGGTCATGAGCAAAATCGGCTTATTCTGCAGCCGTCTTTGTAAATCATCCCGCAAATTCATACCAAAATCCCTTCCCGTGCCAAACTCATCTGTAGGTTTCCGCCCGTGCAACGATAAACGACTTCCATGAGGGATCATCAAAGGCATGGGCAATGGTAAAGATATCCTTATCACCGCGACCCGACATGTTGATGATAACCGCCTGATCATCCGACATGGACGGCACCTCTTTAAATGCCTGGACAAAGGCATGGGCAGATTCCATGGCCGGAATAATACCCTCGGTACGCATGGTCAGACTGAGTGCTTCAATGACCTCCTTATCCGTGGCAGCTGTAAAGCGAACCCTTCCGCGCTCACCAAGGTCTGCCAAGATCGGGGAGATACCCACATAATCAAGGCCAGCCGCGATGGAATGTGTATCAAGCATCTGCCCTTCGCCGGTCTGCAGAAACATGCTCTTATATCCCTGGGCAACACCGGCGCTCGCACCGCTCCCCTCAACCATGCGCGCTGCATGCCGACCGGTTTCTATTCCGTGTCCTCCCGCCTCCACACCAATGAGTTCCACTGCCGGTTCATCGATAAAGCCCTGAAAGATACCCATGGCATTGGAGCCACCGCCGACACAGGCATAGACCCGATCCGGCAAACGGCCGTGCTGGGCCAGGATCTGCTGCCGGGCCTCCTGTCCAATGATCGACTGAAACCAGGCCACCATTTCAGGGAAAGGGTACGGACCGCATACCGTGCCGATGACGTAATGGGTTTCATCCATGGAAGCAACCCAGTCACGGAAAGCCTCATTCATCGCATCCTTGAGCGTCCGGCTCCCATTGGCGACAGGCACGACGGTGGCTCCGAGTTTTTCCATCCAGAACACGTTCGGCCGCTGCCGGGCCACATCTTCCTCTCCCATGTAGATTGTACAGTCAAAACCAAACCGTGCGGCCATGGTTGCAGTGGCCATTCCGTGCTGTCCCGCACCGGTTTCGGCAATCACCCGTTTTTTTCCCATACGCCTGACCAGGAGTCCCTGACCCATGACGTTGTTCACCTTATGGGCACCGGTATGATTGAGATCCTCACGTTTGATATAGATTTTGGCTCCGCCAAAGTGGCGACTCAAATTCTCCGCATAAGTCAGAGGTGTCGGCCTGCAGGAGTAGTTACGCATCAGCTCGACATACTCCTGCCAGAATGAACTGTCAGCACGGGCGGACGTATAGGCATGAATGAGATCGGCAAAGGTCGCATGGAGCACTTCAGGAATAAATGCTCCGCCCCACTGGCCAAAATATCCTTTCTTCATATTGGTTGTATCAGTCAAAAGAATGAAATAGTGTTATCGGTGATGACTTATCACTGGTTAACAGCCACAGATGTAGCACGTCGGTTCACATTCTTCAGTCTTTTTTTGCATCATCCTGTGATTTCTCAACCGCACCACTCTGCCGCCGACAGGCGAGCGCAAAATCTTCCGGATAGTGACCGAGAATAAATCGTCCCTGCGCTTCACTAAATGCCCCCATCGACCACGGCAGTTTAGGAAGAAACGCGTACAGCAATCGCTGGCCGTTACGCAGGCCGATCCGTTTTGAATACTCGATCGAACTCACCATCGTTACGCCAAGTTCGGCCAGCACCTGCTGGGCGATGAGGATCGCTTTGTCGATCGAGTGCCGCACCGATGAATCAGCCTCAATCACATTCCCCACAGGTCCTGCGGCACTGTCTGCAACAACCATGAGCTGCAGCTCCCACTGTGACACCTGGGCCTTGGGAACAAACAGAAGAACATTTTCATCCTGCCAGACTATGAGCGAACGCTCTCCCGGCTGACCGTCCGTGCGTGTGTTTTCGGCCAGACAGCGAATGTAATCTGCAAAAAAATCCGATTGGTACGAGTTTCTATACTGGCTGATGACATCGGCAACCATGTCTCCGCAGGAAAAGGAGGCAAGCGGTTCACCTTCCGCCCCGATCACAGTTTCAGGTACAACGGCATACTGCTGGTGGATCATCTGGTGCGAGGCGTGCAGCCTGTACCCTGATCCGGAAAAGTCATATCCGAAATTCCATCCCCAGAGAGTTGCCAGGTGACGGGAAGCAGCGCCCTTTTTCTCGAGCACATCACCAATTTTCAGACGCAATTCTTCCAGCTCCTCCACAGTCAGAGCCCTCTGACGAACAGCGTGTCCGATTCCCAGAGATTCGGCCACAACAGTATATATCCGCTGGTAGTAGAGATGACGGACACCCTGCATGTCGGTTGGCGACAGATCTGTGATGCGATAACGGATGGCGGTATGGGCAAAGTTGGCTGCATAATGGCCCCAGGGAATGTAGGAGTTACTTCGCAGGTACTCAAACACCTCAGTTGCATCCTGCTGAAAATCACCGACAATCTCACTTTCCCCCTGTACACCGGGCCGCAGCACCATAACTGTCTTATATGCATCGGGCAGATGGGGATTGTTGGCAATGGTTTCAAACAATTCGAAATCATCGATATCTGCACGGAGCCGCCCATTGCGATTGACATAGTGTAAACCTACCGGATCTCCGCTCCTGTTGAACTGGAGCCGGCAACAGGACTCTGCCAACCGCATCAGCTCTTCCGGATCAGTTGAGGTCTGCGCCAGAGTGTAACGAAGAGGTTGGGGCAGGTCCTGCAGAATTGCCGCCGCAGCAGCAGGAGAACAGTGTTTGCCCAAAAGAGTCTTCAATGACGACACGACCGGCCGATGAATGCGGATCATGCCGGGATCAGCCCTTCTTGCGTCCGCCCAGCCGGAATCGATATAACTGCAGCCTCGAAAGGGCAATGCATTCCGGACCTCATAGATGGCCCGGGCTTCGGTTACAGTAACGTCACCTTCCGGAAAGTTGACGGTATTCGGAACCGGACTGCCGTCAGGATCAACACCCAAATCGGAGATGTAAATTCGTTCTCGCAAGTTCGTAACGTTATACGATGGCCTGTGGCAACCTATCAGAAATCTCCCGGTCGGGCTAACGGATGTTAACAACATGGTCTCTGGTGTTTAAGAATTTTATTATTAAAAACAGGTGCAAAGAGGAAAAGAAGGATTCGCTCGCCGTCTTTTCCACCTTACAGACAAAAGCAACAGCTGCAAACAGCGGTCAGACTGTGGGCGGACTCTGCCTTCGGCAGGAGTGTTTCATGATCTTTCTTAAAATGATTTTTCAATTCTGTAAATGCAGACAGCGTCTGCAACACATCTTAACGGTGTTGCCTGAATTGAAGATGTCGCCACGCCGACATAAAAAACAACGGAGAATCTCCACTGATCATCACGACGACTGCTGCCTGTTTTCTGTCAAACCGAACATCTGCACAATCTGCTGAGCCGACCGGTGCAGAATCATCGTCGAATACGAACGGTCTGACCGGGTGCTGCACGACCTGATTTCCTGTTCTGCAGATCACCGGCCTGGAGTATTTCTCAGATGACCTTTTTCAGAGTCACCGAAGATTGAAGAGATTCTGACTATGCATGACATGAGAGTAAAACTCCCTCAAATGCAAACCAGCGACATTGAAATGACAGCAATGCTGACCGGTATTCACCTGAGAAAAAGATGCCTTCTGCTGTGGACAAAATTGCCTGTCACCGCTTAACAGGCTCCCGGT